>CAISDD010000534.1 GCA_903883985.1 uncultured Pseudomonadota bacterium
AAATTGGTTTCGACAGGTTACTTAGTAACCACTGATTTAATCCTTCGACTGTTCGACAAGCTCACAGCTCAGGACGAACGGCAACAAATTGATTCCGTTCGTGGTGAGCCTGTCGAACCATGAACGAAGTCGAACAAATCAGCGGCTACCTAAAGTACCGCGTTGAAGACGAAGCCGACCAGCATGATGCCAGCGGCCACCACCCCGGCGAATACGGCGATCAGCGTGGGTTTGAGCACACGCCGCAGGATCACCATCTCCGGCGCGGAGAGCGCGGTCACGCTCATCATGAAGGCCAGGGTCGTGCCTAGCGCCGCGCCCTTGCCGAGCAGGGCCTGGATCACCGGCAGGATGCCGGCGGCATTGCTGTACATGGGCACGCCGAGCAAGACCGCGAAGGGCACGGCCCACCACTGCGACTTGCCCATGATCCCGGCCATCATGTCCTGCGGTACATAACCGTGGATGCCCGCACCCAAGGCGATGCCGGCGACCAGCCAGGGCCAGACGCGGCCGACAATTTCCCGGACGTGGGACACGCCGGCTCCCAGCCGTTCAAGCCAGTTCGGGGTTCCCAACTCCAGGTCGGGCGGTTTGCCGACCTGGATGGCGCGTACCCAGTCTTCCAGATGCGCCTCCATGCCGAGGCGGCCGATCACCAGGCCGGATGCGATGGCTACGGCAAGACCCAGCCCCAGGTAGAGCGCGGCCACCTTCCAGCCAAGCAGGCCGAACAGCAGGGCCAAGGCCACTTCGTTGACCATGGGTGCGGATATCAGGAAGGAAAAGGTCACGCCCAGAGGCACGCCGGCGGAGAGAAAACCGATGAATAGCGGTACCGCAGAACAGGAGCAGAACGGCGTGACGATCCCTAAGGACGCCGCCATCACGTTGCCCAGCCCCAGAGGCTTGCCAGCTAACCAGGCACGGGTGCGCTGTGGCGAGATATAGCTGTGCACCACCCCCATGAGGAACACCACGCCAACTAACAGCAGCAGCACCTTGGGCGTGTCGTAGAGAAAAAAATGCACGGCCTCACCCAGGCGGCTGCCCGGCTTCAAGTCAAAAAGCGGGCCGATCAGGTCGAAAGTGAGCCAGGTAGCAAGTTTGTCGAGCACGATCAGTCCTTGTTGCCTATGGGTATGGTGGCGTTCATGGCGCTGGGTTTGACGATACGCTGGCGGGTAGCGACGCCAGACCATCTTTCATGTGCAGCAGGGTGCGGTACGCCCAGGTCGGCAGATCGGGATGAATGCGGTAATGCATCCACACCCCTTCGCGCCTTGCGGCCACCAGGCCGGCATCGCGCAGCACTGCCAGATGGCGAGAGACCTTGGGTTGCGAGGCGCTCAAGGCTGCATGCATCTCACACACACAGCGTTCGTTGACGTCAAGCAGCATGACCAGGAGGCGGCACCTGACCGGGTCCGCCAGGGCATCGTAGAAGTTTTCTTCATCCATGCGTTGATGGTAATACCTATCAGACGGTACTGCATCCTAAGTAGGCTGTCGAAACCAACTTGGCTTACCACCGGGCTCCCTCACCCTGCCCTCTCCCTTCCCCCTCCGGGGGAAGGGCCGGGGATGAGGGCCTGCGCCGGCAGCTTAATGAAGGCAAGTTACGCGACATTACTTAACAAGGGCAGATACATGCATACAAACGTATATATAGGAGAGGGAGCAAGGGCTGGCTGAGTGGCCATTCCGGGCGTCGCGTCGGCTTGCCTTCCAGGAGTGGGGGTTCGTGTTATCCTGAACAATTGATCCATATCAATAGATAGCCCGTGTCCGTCATTCGTCGATTCAAGTCTGGCCGACTCCTCGGTATGCTTTCAGGCCCGAAGAAATCCTCTGGAGACTCGATGAGACACCGAAGCCTACAAGCCATCGCCGGACTGACCCTGTTCGCGGGTGGCATCGCATTTTCCGCCGCAGCCGAAACCGTTAAGGGTGATCCCGCCAAGGCCGTCCCCCTCGTCGAGCGTCTGTGCATGGCCTGCCATGGCCAGGATGGCAACAGCCTGATCCCGAGTTTCCCCAAGCTTGCCGGTCAACATCCCGAGTATCTGCTGCATGAAATGCAGGAATACAAGACCAAGCATCGCGATAACGAGATGATGTCGCCCGTGGTGCTGGAGTTGTCCGCAACCGACATGGCGAATCTGGCCGTTTACTTCGCCGCGCAGAAACCGGTGCCTGGAACCCCCTCTGAGCCCGGTCTGCTGGCGCTGGGCAAAAAAATCTACCTGGATGGCAATTCGGAATCTGGTTTGCCCTCCTGCGACGGCTGCCATGAAGAAAATGGCAAGGGTTCGGCGAGGTTTCCGCGCATAGCCGGCCAGAATCCAGAATACACGATGGAGCAGTTTCACCTCTACGCGACCGGAAAACGCAAGTTCGGGAAAAAAGTAATGGTCACCGTCGCGGAACGGATCACCGAGCAGGAAGCCAAAGCCGTCGCCGAATACATCGCCAGCATGCCCTGAGGAACCACACCCATGAAACCGACCTTGATATTTCTCGCGCTCGCCAGCATGGCCGGCCTGTCCGCTGCTGCGGAGATTGCACAGCCCCATGCCGCAGGTATCGAAGCCAAAAACTATCTCTGGAACAAACCCAACAAGACCCTGACCCGAGCGCTCAAGCAGAAGGCCGACCCCGAGAAGGGCAAGATCGCCTACGAGGAATGCCGCGGTTGCCACAAGGCGGACGCTTCGGGCCGCCCCGACGCCGGCTATCCGCAGTTAGCCGGACAACACACCGAGGTGCTGATCAAGCAGATGCTCGATACTCGCTCCGGTCGCCGCGACAACCCCAGGATGCATCCCTTCATCGCGGCCGATGCCATACCCACCAGGAGCATTCCGGATGTCGCGGCCTATCTGCACGGACTGCCGGTTCCCGACACCAACCACAAGGGCGACGGCAAGAACCTGGACCATGGCAAGGCCCTGTACGACAAGGATTGCGGAAAGTGCCACGGCGCTGCCGGTGAAGGCAATGGCAAGGAGTTCCACCCGAAGGTAGCGAGCCAGCATTATCCCTACCTTTACCGCGAATCGATGGACATCCGCGACGGGCAGCGGCGCAATGCCGACACCAAGATGGTGAAGATTCTGAAGTCCTATTCGGACGAGGATGTCGCGGCCGTCAGCGACTACATGTCGCGACTGCCACCCGTAATGTAAGGGCCAGGCGCTGCGAGTGGCGAGTCGCGAGTCGCTTCTGCTTGCTTGCTGCTCGCCAGTTTCAGGCGCCACTCGCGCGGGCCGCTTTCGTGCACCGATCCCCCCATGCTATCGACCGCCACGGTCACCGGCATATCCGCGACGATGAACTCATGGATCGCCTCCATGCCCAGTTCCGGGAAAGCCAGCACGCGCGCCGAGCGGATCGCCTTCGACACCAGGTAGGCTGCCCCGCCCACGGCGATGCAATAGACACCGCCGTAGGCCCGGATGCGGGCGATCGCCTCCGTTCCACGTTCCGACTTGCCCACCATGCCGATCAGGCCCACGGGTTCGCCCAGCATCAGGTCGGTGAACTTGTCCATGCGGCTGGCCGTGGTCGGCCCAGCGGGGCCGACTACCTCGCAGCGCACCGCATCCACTGGGCCGACGTAGTAGATGAAGCGGCCACGAAAATCCAGGGGTAGCGGCCGGCCGTCTCGCACCAGTTCTTCCAGCTTCTTGTGCGCGGCGTCCCGCCCGGTGAGCAGCCGCCCGGATAGCAGCAGTCGTTCCCCGGCACGCCAGGCAGCGGTATCCGCTCGGGTCAGGGTATCCAGGTCCACACGCCGCGCAGTAGCCGGGCCGTTCCAGGTAACGAATCGAGCGTTCTTCATGGATCCGCCGCCCGCTGGGGCGGGCGGGGCCCAGGCCAGTCCGGGGGCGGTCCACTCCGGCCAGGCAGACAGGGGGGGAGGGGTGAAGCTGGCCGGGCCGCTGCCATCCAGGGTGAAATGGATGTGACGGGTGGCCGCGCAGTTGGGAATCAGTCCCACCGGCAGGCTGGCGGCGTGGGTCGGGTAGTCCAGGATCTTCACGTCCAGCACCGTGGTGAGGCCTCCCAGGCCCTGGGCGCCTATGCCCAGGGCATTCACCTTGTCCATCAGTTCCAGGCGCAGTTCCTCGATCCGGTTGGCCGGTCCGCGTTCGCGCAAGGCCTGGATGTCGATTGCTTGCATCAAGGCTTGCTTCGCCAGGAGCAAGGCTTTTTCCGGGGTGCCGCCAATGCCCAGCCCAAGGATGCCCGGCGGACACCAGCCCGCACCCATCGCGGGGAGTTGTTCCAGCACCCAATCGACGATGGAGTCGGAGGGATTCAGGACCGTGAAATGCGCCTTGTTCTCTGAGCCGCCACCCTTGGCCGCGAGGGTCACTTCCAGCTTGTCGCCGAGGACCAGTTCGGTGTAAATCACCGCCGGGGTGTTGTCCCTAGTGTTCTGGCGCACACCCGCCGGGTCGGCCAGGATGGAGGCGCGCAGGGGATTGACCGGGTCCAGGTAGGCGCGACGCACCCCCTCGTTGATCATGTCTTCCATGGACAGGTGGCCCGCCCAGCGCAGGGCCATGCCCACCTTGAGGAAAGCCACCACCATGCCGGTGTCCTGGCAGAGGGGGCGCCGTCCTTCCGCGCACATCCGCGAGTTGATCAGGATCTGCGCCAATGCATCCTTGGCGCCCGGCGACTCCTCGCGGTCGTAGGCCGACTTCAAGGCCTGCACGAAATCCAGTGGGTGATAAATGGAAATGAACTGTAGCGCATCG
>CAISDD010000535.1 GCA_903883985.1 uncultured Pseudomonadota bacterium
CGCCGGTAGCCGCGGCACCGACCGCCACGGCGGTTCCGGCTGCGCCGATGGCAGCACCGGCCATCGCGCCCGCGCCGAGCTGTGGCCCACCGGACACCAAGCCTGTCGCAATGCCCGGCCCAAAGATGCCCAGGGCCAGCAGGGACAACGAGGCCAGCATGATGACCAGCGCCTGGTCGATGGACGGCTCGGAACCGGGCGGTATCCTGAATTCGGCGAATAGCCCCGAGCCGATACCCACGATGACGGCGAGCACCAGCACCTTGATGCCCGAGGACACCACGTTGCCCAGCACCTTCTCGGCCATAAACGCTGTCTTGTTCCAGAGGGCAAACGGCACCAGCACGAAGCCCGCCAGCGTGGTCAGTTTGAACTCGATCAGGGTGACGAAGAGCTGCACCGCCAGCACGAAGAAGCTAACGATAACCACCAGCCACGCGAGGAACAGCACGACGATGGGCGCGATGTGGATGAACACCTCGGGGAAGCCCGCCATCTCCCTGATCTGGTCGAGGATCGGCGCCGCTGTGTCGATGCCGGCCTTGGCCAATCGACCTGGTTGCAAGAAGTTGCCCATGCTCAAGGTCGAGCCGCTGGCTGTCAGGCCAAGACCCGCGAAGGAGCGGAACAGGACACCGGCCAGCATGTTGAAGTTGCCGATGATGTAGGCGAAGGCACCGACGTACAGCACCTTGCGGATCAGCTTGGCAATCACGTCCTCGCCCTGGCCGGTCGCGTGCCCCATCGCCCAGAACAGCCCGGCGAGCGTCATGTCGATGACGATCAGCGTGGCCGTGAGGAATGCGACCTCGCCGTGCAGCAGGCCGAAGCCCGAGTCGATGTAGCGCGAAAAGACATCGAGAAAATGGTCGATGACCGAAATGTCATTCATGGCGAGTCCTCCTGCACAGGCGAGGCCGTGGCCACCGCATTGCTGTCCTCTGCGGGTTCATCGAAGCTGGGCGGAATCGGCGGCAGATCGGCCAGCGTCTGGTACTCATCTGGCCCGGTCTTGCCGGAGAGAAAGCGGCGCAAATCGGCCTGGGCCACCTGCGCGCAAGACGCGTCGTCGAGCTGGCCCGCGCGGCATTGCTCCTTGAGCAAGTGCAGCCGCGACGGATCTGCCGAGAGCGCATCGACCGAAGGCCCCTCCTGCTGGCCGCAGCCGGCCAGCAGGAGCACGAAACCGCAGAGAGCAGGCACGCGGGTCATGACAGCACCCGTCACCGGCCGTAGAAATCGACGGACTGCGGTGTGTACGGCGTGCCTTCGCCCAGGAAGCGCCGATTCACCTCGCGGCCACGCTCCACAGCAGCGGCCTGCCGTGCCAGTTCCAGCGACGCAGCGCGATCCTGGGTGATGCTCAGGCGCTGCGTCTGGATGGACTGCTTGGCTTGCAGGGCCAAGAGCTGGTTCATGGCCTGCATCGCCTGCAAGGCACCCACTGCCGATTGGCTCTTGCCCACGAGGTCGGCCAGCACGCCTTCGTCGTCGCTCAGGTTCTGTGAGGCCTGGGCCTGCATCTGCATGGTGGTCTGCAAACCATTGAGCGTGTTCTTCCAGCGTTCCTGCGTATCGCGGTACATCTGGTCGCCGCTCACGGTGGCGGCGTATTGCTCGGGATACAGGCGCTGGAACTCCCGATCCAGATTCGTCACGTCATAGGCCAGGCCCTTGGCTTGCGCGATCAGCCGCTGGGTGGTCGCCAGATTGGCGCGCAACTGGCCCACCACGCTGGACGGCAGGCTGGCCAGGTTGCGCGCCTGGTTGATGAGCATCTGCGCCTCGTTCTGGAGCTGCTTGATCTGGTTGTTGATCTGCTCCAGCGTGCGGATCGCGGTCAGCGTGTTCTGCACGAGGTTCGTGGGGTCGATCACGACCCATTGCGCCTGCACGGCGGTAGCGGTGCAAAGC
>CAISDD010000536.1 GCA_903883985.1 uncultured Pseudomonadota bacterium
CAGCGCGCCGGCGACCCTGATCCACCCTGGCCGGCATACGGTCTGGTACGGCGACGACACCCAACGCTCGCGCGCCATTGCCCTCCTGAATGCCTTGCTGGGCAGCTGGGGGCGCGAGGGGGGGCTTTACATGCAGGAAAGCGTGGCCCTGCCTGCATACCCGCTGCCGGCCTATCCCACCCCGAAGAGCACCTTCCGTACCGCGCACGGTGACCGTTACCCCTTCGCCTACGAGGGGGTCACCAACGCGGTGATCGAAGCCTCCATCGGCGCGGATGCACACTACAAGGCCTGGCTGGTCTACGGCACCAATCTGCCGACGACCATCCCCGGCATCCGGCCGCAACTCAAGGCGGCCATAGACTCGCTGGAACTGGTGGTGGTGGTCGATACCATGCCATCGGAAATCACTGGCTACGCCGATGTCGTCCTGCCGGAGTGCACTTACCTCGAACGTTACGACAGCCTGCGCAATAGCGGTGAACGAAGCCCTTCGCTGGCGCTACGCATGCCGGCCTTCGAACCGCGCTTTGACAGCAAGCCCGGCTGGTGGATAGCCAGGCAACTCGGCCATCGTCTCGGCCTGAATAAGTATTTTCCCTGGAATGATTATGCCGAAGTGATCGACTGGCAGCTCAAGCAGGTGGGCTCGTCATTGGAAGAGATGAAAAAAGTCGGAATCAAGAATTTTCCGCGTACCCGACCAAAATATTTCGCCCCCGGTGAGGCCGTCAGCTTCCGCACGCCGAGCGGCAAGATCGAGCTGTACTCGCAACAACTGGCCGACAAGGGTTTTGACCCGATGCCCGAGTACACCCGACCGGAACAGCCTCCCCAAGGTTATTACCGCCTGAACTACGGACGGATGCCGGCACATACTTTCGGCAAGACCACCAACAACCCTTTGCTGTTCCAGTTGGCACCTGAAAATACCCTGTGGGTGAATCCGTTGGTCGCCAGTGAAAAGGGGATTGAAAATGGCGAGTACGTTCGCCTTTCCAACCCCGAAGGCACCGTCAGCAACCGTATTCGGGTGCGTGTCACCGAGCGCATCCGGCCAGATTCGGTGTTCATGGCGCACGGTTTCGGAAATCGCTCGCGCCGCATGCGGCTAACCTATGGCCTTGGCGCCGACGATTCCGAATTGATGACCAATGTAAAAGTCGATCCGCTGATGGGTGGAACCGGCATGCGCGGCAATTTCGTTACCATCGTCAAGGAGCCTGCCTGACATGGCCCATTATGCGATGGTGATCGACACCAAACTGTGTATCGGCTGCTGCGATTGCGTGGTTGCCTGCAAGACCGAGAACAAGGTGCCAGAAGGACTCAACCGTGACTGGGTGGTGGAGGCCACGCAGGGCACCTATCCGAACCTGAGCACGGAGTTCCGCTCCGAGCGCTGCAACCACTGTTCCCATGCCACCTGTGTATACATGTGCCCGACAGGTGCGAGCCATTTCTGGAACGGCAGCAATATCGTGCTGGTCGACCCCAACAAAGGCACGGGCTGCAAGGCCTGCATCGCCGCCTGCCCCTATGATGCCCGCCTGATCATGCATCCCGGCGGCTACATCGATAAG
>CAISDD010000537.1 GCA_903883985.1 uncultured Pseudomonadota bacterium
CCAGCGACAGATCGCGCCACGAGTTATCCAGACCACGCGGCACCAGCGTGTCGCAGGCGATGCCCAGCGCCCGCTCGATAACGATCTGGAAGTCGCTCTTCTCGTTTTTGCCGCGCACGGCAAAGACTTCATGCTCCACGTCCTTGCCATCCAGGTTGCCGTATTGGGTCAGCACCTTGAGCGCGGCGGCGTAGGCGGCGAGCTGGTAGTCGGCATCGTTGAAGTTGGGTTCGCCGCCTTCGTCGAGCGCCTGCATGGATTCGATCTGGCGTTTCACCTCGTCTTCGACCAGCGGATACACCTCGTCGAGGAAGCCGGGTTCGTTGGCAGTGCGTTTGCGCAGGACGAGGCAGACGGTGCCTTGAACGTAGTTGCCCTTCTTGATGCCGGCGGCTTCGGTCTCGGTGCTGATGGTCCATGCGGCGGTGGCCTTGAGTCCGGCGGCCCACAAGATCATGCCGAGGTCGGCCCAGACCGCTGGGTCTTGATGGGTGAACATGACCATCTGCAAGCCGTTGTTGGGCATGTGCCGGGCGAGGTTCTTGTAGATTTCGACCATGGAGCGGCGGAAGTCCTCGCCATCGCCACGCACGGCCAGTTCGGCGCGGGCATCGGCGGTCCATTCGGGGAAGGCTTTGATAAGCTGCTTGTCGTACCAAGCGAGGAAGAAATCGCCAAGTTCATGATAGTTCACCGCGTCGGCGTAGGGCGGATCAGTAATCCAGAGGTCGCAGGTCTCGCGAAGGTCGCGGGCATCTACTTGCGTCAATTGTCCAAGCAGACCGAAGTTGTTTTCACTGGTGTCAGCCAGAATTGAAAAAGTATCGGCCAACTTGCTAAGTGCTCGTGCCGCATAGTTGTAATGACAGTTCAAAGCTTGGTTGTAGAAGACCTGATTCCCCTTCTCGTTCCCGGCGTGAAACATCCAGGCACTGAGTCGTGAGTTCCAATCAGCCATTCGACCAAGCCCAAGCAAACACGCGGCGCGCGCCGGCTTCGAGACGGCCAAGCGTTTGCTAGATTCCGCCAGCAACCCATGCGTCAACAACTGCCGTGGCGTGAACAGGTGGTGCCAGTGGGTCCAGCCGCGCTCCCGATATAGTCTGGCGGTTTCGTCACCGCTATCGGGAATTCCCATCGACGGAATAAACCCTTCGCGTTGCCAGTCCGCAAAGCGTTCGCGCAGCAGTTCAAGCACTTTGGCCTCACGAGCCAGATCGGCCGCATCGGGGGCGGCATAGCGCCGAATTTCTTTCGGCTTGCCGTTCCTGATCACGGTCTTTACCCAGCGGATGCAGTAAAGCCGTTCCTGAAACACGTCGCCGGGACGGGGCACGATGTCCTCATTGCTCCAGCGCCGCAGTCCATCGGGGCCGCGCAAGGCTTCCACCGACCAGGTGCGGGTAGCATCAAAGGGATCGACGACGCGGCTATCGACCACCGTCTCGCCCTTTTTTTCCTTGTAGAGCTTCAGTTCGGCATCCGCGACTACGTCGATTTCCGGCGTCAGAAAGTCGGCGCTGGCGAGACGGCGCCAACGGGCGACGACCTTCGACTTTTCGCCGATCAGCCAACTGGGCGCCAACGGAATGAAATAGTCGCAGCCCTCCGGTTTTACCTCCACGCAGTAAAGGTAAGCATCGGCGCGTTCGCCCTGCGCGTTGTGCTCGATGCCCCATTCGGTGACTTGCCGATCAGCGGCAGCCAGCGCTTCGGCCTGTACGCGCATGACCTCTTCCTGCACGTCCTTGCCACCACCGAGGAGATTCAAGCTGGCCCAGGTGAGCAGCCCGGCAACCGGGTTAAGGTCCGAGCCAAACGCCTCGCAGCCGATGCGGGCGGCCTCGAAGGGGATGGAGCCGCCACCGCAAAAACTGTCACCGACACGCGGCGTGTGGCCAAACTGCTGCTTGCCGAGTTGTTCAACCAGCTCAGTCAGGCAAGTGGCCGTAGTACCTAGATGGGCGTTGATCTCCGTCCAGGCGATCTCCGACGGGCCTTCGACATTTTCCGGGCGTTCGCAGTAACGGAGTCGATCTGCGTAGGACAAGGCATCGAAGGCCGTTCTGCTGATCTGTTTGTCATCGTTACGCCAAGGCGCACCAGAGCTTTCGTCCTTTACACGCTCCCAGGTGCCGTCGTCATCCATGGTCAAAATCTTGAGAAAAATCTCTCGGTCTTTCTTGGCGTCGCTGGATGCCGGCATCAACATACCGAGAATGGACGCCCGGACGAGGATCAGCGGCTTGCGCCCCCACCATTTGCCAAGCCGGGTGAGAGTCTGCCCGTTGTTTGCTTTTCGCTCCTTGTAGGACTCGGCGGAGAGGCGAGCAATCGGGAACTGGGTTTCGATGAACGCGGACATTGGCAACCTTGAGGAATTCAGAGTGAGAGCGACAACTGCGAATGACCCAGCAGCTCGCGGCGAGCTTTGGGCGACAGACCCTCGCCTTTGACGAAGGGGTTGTCGGCAAGCGCCGCACGCAGCGCCTTACGCCAGCCCACCCCCTTCTGCATGGCCTGGCCGGTGGTGGCCACGGTCATGGTGTAGAGCCACCAGCGTTCTTCAGGCGCCAGCGTCTCCCAGTTGTGCAGGGCATTCGGGATGTCGTCGGGCGAGGCGTCTTCTACCGCCCAGCAGAGGATGCACAGTTCCTTACCCAGCGAGGGATGCACCGGCACCGGCTTACCCGGATTCTTCAGAAACTTGGCGACCGGCAAACCATTGGCGCGCAGGCGGCGGTTGGCTTCTTCCCAGAAGGCTGGGGCGAGAGCCAGCCAGCGGTTGCGGTCGATCACTACACGCAGCGACGGATCGTTGGGCGATGGGGTGTCCACCGTGCGGGCACCCAGATGATCGAGGTCGTTGCCCCGGTGCTCGGTGATGCAGATCATTTCGCTGCCGCCGCTGCCCTTGGGGATGTCGATCAGAAAGCCGTGGCGGGCTTCTTCGGGCAGAAAGCCGAGGCCG
>CAISDD010000538.1 GCA_903883985.1 uncultured Pseudomonadota bacterium
CCTCCACCGTGCGCATGGCCGGCTCCAGCTACGCGAATCCGTTCGCCTGCATCGCGGCGGGAACCGCCTGCCTCTGGGGGCCGCTGCACGGCGGCGCCAACGAGGCCGTGCTGACGATGTTGGCCGAGATCGGCGATGTCTCGCGCATCGGAGATTTCGTCAACCGCGCCAAGGACAAGACCTCGGGCTTTCGTCTCATGGGTTTTGGCCACCGCGTCTACAAGAACATGGACCCGCGCGCGGCGATCATGCGCCAGGCCTGCTACGAGGTGCTCGACGAACTCGGCCTGCACGACGACCCGGTGTTCAAGATGGCGCTGAAGCTGGAGCAGATCGCCCTGGAAGACGATTATTTCATCAAGAAAAGGCTCTATCCCAATGTCGATTTCTATTCCGGCATCGTCCTGCGCGCTCTGGGCATTCCCACTTCCATGTTCACAGCCATCTTCGCCCTGGCGCGCACCGCCGGCTGGATCGCGCAGTGGAACGAAATGGTCGCCAGTCCCGGTCACAAAATCGCCCGTCCGCGCCAGCTCTATACCGGCTTGCAACGCCGCGAGTTCGTCGCCCTCTCCGAACGCTGAGGCTGTTGCATGCCGGCGACGCGGGGCCGATTGTTTTTTATCGGGGCGTGGATCGAGCTTGCCGAGAACATCAGAGTATTAGAAGATGCTTATGACGCTGGCGCCAACGCTTACCTCCCTAGGTGTTGCCAGTGTCGTCTCCTCCATCCTCCTTTTTGGTGGATTTGGCCCGGTCAGTCGACCGGGCTTTTTTTTTGTGCGCCCGGCAGCACTCGCTCGAAGGTGGAGGGATCAACGGCAACTGGCGGCAGGTCCAGGCGGGTTGCCTCACAGGGTAAATTTGTTCAAAACGTAAGTACTTGATTTTTCTTCATTTCCGCGGGGTAAGCGGGAATCCAGTGTGTTCTTCAAACTGGGGGTTGAGCCTGATCTGATTGAGGAATCTGGTTTCCCGCCTACGCGGGAATGACGAGAACAAATTTGCCCTGGGTTGCCTCATGGGGAGGTTGCCGCCCCCGCACCGCAAGCGTATTGTGCAGAGCGTGTCGGAACAAGGTGCCGGTCCGCTCTTCGCGAGCGAACCCATCGTAATGGTTGCCGGTCTGCCCGATTTATTTGACAAAGGAGTTTCATTATGCGATATGGTAAAATTCACGGTGCGTTGATGGCTACTCCGGCATTGTTCCTGGCCGTCAGTGCCATGGCTTCCGATATCAATAATTTAAAATCCCTGAGCCAGCAGCAATTCAAGGATTTTTCTCGGGATCTAACCTCCGCGCTCAGCTACAAGGCGGTGGAGCCAGCCACCAATCTTGGCATCACTGGTTTCGATGCCAGTTTGGGCGTGTCCGCCGTACGAATGAAAAACAGCAGTATCTGGCAAAAGGCCACGGGCAGCGATGTGGGTTTTCTTCCGATTCCGAAGCTGCAGATTTCAAAAGGATTGCCGTTCGGTATCGATATCAGCGGTTTCTATACCGCCGTGCCTAGCACCAACATACACCTCTATGGCGCTGCGCTGAAATATTCCATCCTCGAAGGAACCGCTGTGACTCCCGCGCTGGCGGTACGGGGGACCTATACAAAACTTGACGGGGTCGATCAGCTCGGATTCGACAGCAAAGGATTGGAGCTGCTGGTTTCCAAGGGTTTTTTGGGTATCACGCCCTATGCCGGTATAGGTGTTGTCAACAGCAATTCCAGCGCACATTTGCCAGCGCCGTTTGCTTTGAGCTCGGTCAATCAGACAGAAAGCAAGGTATTTGCCGGCGTTAACTGGAATATCGTGCTTGGCAATCTGGCTCTGGAGTACGACCGTACCGGAAATAATGACACCCTGTCCGCAAAGATCGGACTTCGCTGGTAAGCCGCCAAGCCGACAGTTTGCCGTATTCTATTCCTTGCAAAATGACACCGTAATCGGCAACCCGCTGGCAGAGCGTACTTTCGATAGAAATATCAGGATTCCTGATAGCCAGGAATCCTGGCGTGATCAACGGAATCGATCTGCTCCGGGTTGAGGTGGAAGCGTTGAGCATAGGCGAGATACACCTTCTCCCGCACGAAAATGTCGAAGATGTCCGGATCGATATGTTGATCCAGTTTCATGTTGCCCAGGATGGACATTGCTTGCGAAAGTTTCATGCCAGGTTTATAGGGGCGATCTTTGGCGGTTAGCGCCTCGAAAATATCGGCGATTCCCATCATACGAGCCTGGACCGACATCTGGTCTCGTTTTAGCCCCTTCGGGTAGCCCCGGCCATCCATGCGCTCGTGGTGACCTCCGGCGAATTCCGGGACATGAACCAGATGTTTCGGCCAGGGTAGGGCTTCCAGCATCCGGATAGTGGCACTAATATGATCATTGATCGTATTGCGCTCGGCACTTGTGAGCGTGCCTTTGGCAATGGTCAAATTGTCGATCTCGTTGGCGGAGAGCAAGCTGCGTTCAATACCGTCCGGCCCAATCCAGTGACGATGTGCGGCAATGTCACGCACGCGCTGCTGATCCTCCGGTTTCATGAATTCACTGCCGATATTGCACCTACGTAGCCAATCGCGCTCCGTGTCGAGCTCTTGCAAGGTGATTGCAAAATCGGCCTCGACCTCCGCGGTAAGCTCGCCGGCCAGCCGTTTTTCAAGGAAAGCGATGCGGGCATCGCGCTTGAGTACTTCGTAACGAACACCAATTTCGTGGATACGGTCGTGGATAGTCTCCAGCTTGGTGGCTTTGTCGACGACATGCACAGGCGTGGTGATCTTTCCGCAATCGTGGAGCAGGCCGGCTATCCTCAGCTCGTAGCGTTCACGCTTGTTCATGGTGAAGTGGAGTGGCCCGCCCCCAGTGGCAGCCACCGCGTCGGCAATCATCAACGTCAACTCTGGCACACGCTCACAATGGCCGTGTGTATAGGGCGACTTCATGTCGAGAGCTACATTGATGGCCTTGATCAGGCCTTCGAACAGGTCTTCCAGTTGGTTGATCAGTTGGCGATTGGTCAGTGCAATCGCGGCTTGCGAGGCGAGTGCCTCACACAATTTACGCGCCTCGACACTGAACGGTTGCCACTCGTCGGCGCCTGGTGGCTTGGCGTTGAGCAGTTGCAGTACGCCTATGATTTCATTATCGTGGTTCTTCATCGGCACGGTCAGCAAGGACTTGGAACGGTAACCATTGCGGGCATCGTGCGCACGCGTACCGGTGAAGTTGTAGCCAGATTCGGTGTAAGCGTCCTTGCACTCTATCGTGCGGTCTTCCAACACGGCGCAGGCGACAACCGCGCCGAGATTCGCTTCGCCATCGGCGAAGCGCAGAGGGATGGGATCAAGATTGATCGGCCGTCCACTGGTGCCGCCCATGGACTTATCGAGCGATTTCGTGATCATGATCTCGAAATGCAGCCGATCTTCACGCTTCAGATAGATCGTTCCCCCATCGGCATAGGTCAAGGTTTGCGCGGCGCGCAGGATGCGCTCGAGTAAGGCGTTGGTATCCTTTTCGACGGAAAGCGCGACGCCGATATCTTTTAGTTGGTCGAGCTGAAAAAGCAGTTCATCAACCTGGTTATGCTTCATGTGCGGACTCCGGGTCTGGATAATCAACGAGTTCGGGCCTACTGCCGTACCGGAACCCGCCGCCGACTGGCAAGCTGTACTCCCTGCGTCTTACAGCAACTCGAAGGTGCCGTCCGAGTAGGTCACGATTCCGTTTCGTACGTTGCCGAGCTGCAGCGAGCCCTTCCAGACCAGAGGATTGGAGCTGGAGAGGGCGCTCAAGCTGATGCCGTTGCCATCGAAAATAGTCATGCCAGCCGTTCCTGAAACCCCATAATTTCCGATACCGGTCAGGGAAATGCCGCGATTGTAATCGTTGAAAATCACCGTCCCCGTTCCCGTCTCCCAGCCCGTTCCGTTTAGAGACAGGATCAGCTTGAGGCCCGGGTCGGCAGCGCTCAGGAAGGTCGTGCCGGTGAAGGTCGCGGTTCCGGTTTGATAATTATCGGTGCTGGACGGCTGGCTCGGATCGAAGTGCGTGCCATCGATGTTGGCCAGCAGATTGCCTACCAGGAGGGTGAAGTCATTGGTGGCATCGGTGTCCTGCGTTACCTGATTGTCATGGATATCGCGATAATTCAGGCCGATGCCGGTTACAGTACCGGTGAAACTGGCATTGCCGCCGTTGATCATCGTGCCATTCGCGTTCGACCTGGATGTGAGGCTGTTGACGTCCAGTTGGCCCGTGAAACTGTAATTTTTCGTGGTGAATATGCCGGTGAAATGACCACTGTCCTGGGAATAGTCGACAGGATTTCCAGTGATCGTGGAAGGTGTTCCGCTCGCGCTGAAGTTCAGCTTGAGGTTGGGCGCGTAACCGGAACAGGTGGCCAGGCCGCTTGCGGCATCCGGCACCTGATTCTTCAAAGTGCCTTGCACGGTGTAGGTCACTGTCACGTTACTGCCGTGGGCCTTGGTCGCGGGCCAGGTGGAAATCAGCGGGGCATCATCGCCGGTGCACGCCACCCCGGTCGTGGCATTGGTCGAAGTCCCATTGCCCAGGCCCACCCGGGTCCTGTTCCCTGTGCCAGCGACCATGGGGTCGACATGGCCGTTCATGGTGATGGTGACGGTAGAGCCACTGGTCACGACGGAAACACTGCCAGTGAGCCCGTTGTAGAGCACGTAGTTTCCCTGCGTAGTGCTCGTGGCGGTGAGCGTCGCCGTCTTGCCGTTACGGAAGGTGCAAGAGAGGGAGTTGTTCGTGCCCGTCGTGACACAGTTCGTGGGAACGGTCTTTTCGACGAAGATCTGGTAAGCCCAGTCGTTCAGTGTCCACACCTGGTTCATTCCCTGCATCGCCCCGGTGGACAGACTGTTCATTTCTGTGTGCAGAGGCTTACCCTGCGTATTGACGAAGCCACTGCTGGCATTCGTCCCGGCATAGGGCAGAATGCCGCTGCGCAGGTTGGCAAAGAAGGCCTTGGCCTGGGTGATGCCGGAGGCGGTCGCGGAAGGTGGCGCGGTCAGGCCAGTCTGCAAAGCCAGTTGGTTCCAGTAAGCGGACCCCGTCGCCTTGGGGCCGGTAAGCGCCGCTGTGGTCACGTTGGGGTTGTTGCTCGCCACCGTGGCTGCATTCAGGGTCGTCATCGCGTTGGCCAGCGCCGTGACGACGTTCTGCTTGAGCGTCAGCGGAATCGGGCTGGACGTCACCGCCGTAGCACTCATGGGGGCGATGGACGCACTCAAGGTCGTGATGGTGCATGCGATTTTCGCAATGGCTGTCGCTTGACTGTGACAGCCGTCCGGATCGGTCGTCGTGCTCGTGCCATTGGCGATATTCGATACGGCCGCCAACAGGCTGACCATGCTGGCATCCGTGGCGGGATTGACGGTGAGCGGGTCGGCATTGCTCGTCAACTGATTGACCAGGGAGCGGGCCTGGTTGATCGCGGCGTCCACATCCGTCTTGCCGATCTTGTTGCTGACGATCTGGTACATCAGATTCGTGTAAGGGGTGACATAGCCGGTGAGCGCAGCACCACTGGAAGTGCCGGAAGGAATCACCGAGCGCATGGTGAAACCGGCAGGAGTGGACTGAACACCAAAAATTTCATCGACCACCTGCGAACTTCCGTCCGTCTTGGCGGATGCGACGATGAGTACCGGGTGGTAAAAACCGGTGGGCAAGGTGAGCGCATAGGTGCCATTTGCCGCTGTCGTTGCGGTGGTGATCGGGGTGCCTATTTCCCCCACCGTAGCGTCATAGACCTTCACATCCGCATTCTTGAACAAGCCTGCGGCCACCGTCCCACCCAACATAGTGGCACTCTGTGCAACATCCGCACCGCCACCGCTACAACCCGCCAAAGCCAGGGCCAGTACCCCGGCCAGCAAGCCCATCGTCGATGAACTAGACATGATGTAACCCTCGTCAAGATAATGGATGATTGGCCGATACGACCGGCCTTGTCAGGATCAATACTGGCGTACCTCGAACAGATAATCTCCGCCTTCCTGGTGTCCTGCTGCCAGGGATTCGCCGTATTGCGGGGTTTGCGGGAATTTCTTTGTGACGTTGTCGCGCACGCTGTCGAACACCCTCGCACCGGGTGCCCATTGATCGACCGTCTTGAGCGATTGCATCAAATTCCAAGCGAAGATCGAGTGGCCTTCAACACCCTGGTCGGCAACCGGTTCTTCGCCACCCGAGGACATCACCACCACCGTGCGATTGTCGAGCACTCGCTTCGGATCGAGCAGGCCATGCACATCGACCTTTTGCGTTCCGGCAAAACTCCCCGAATAACAACTATCGGAGATCAGCGCGACCTGGCGAGCGGCGATGCCGCCCAAGTACCTGGCGATGTCGTTGTTGGAGAGCCAGTTCTTCGGGTCGTTGATCTTGCCATCGGCCGGGATCCAGTACCCTGTACGGTTGCTCTCCAGCAGGAAGCCATGGCCCGCGTAGTAGATCGTCACACTGTCCGAGGCCTCCGCTTCCTGAACCAGTTCGTTGAGGCTTTGAACGATGTCGGCCTTGGTCGCGTTCTTTACCACCTTGACCTCGTAACCCATGCGCTCATGCAGCAAGGCGCCCACCGCTTCGGCATCCGGCACGGCGCCGCTTAGCTTCGGGATACGTCCCTGGTAGTCGTTGATGCCGATGACCAGTGCGATCTTGCGCTCGACCTGGGGTAGATAGGCGAGGCTGGGATGACGCAGCGGATGCGGACTGGTCGCCAGCTTGCGCGTTTGCATGCAACTCCCCGTGGGAGCGCCCTTGCAGGCTTGCAAATCGGCGGCCGTGTTGTCCTTGCCCAAGGTGCTGAGCGCATCCTTGAACAGCACGGACTTGAACTCGTGCCGCGCCGTGAGCAACTCGGACATCTGCGACATCGAGGCTCCAGGAGTGTAAGTCAACTGGCCTGAGCTGGCGGCGAGGGCCGCAGTCGGGCTCGCCGTGGTGGTGGTGGTGGGCGTGCTCACCTCTGCCGTGGTGGTCGCCGTACTACTGGTATCACTGGTGATGGTGGCCGGCGTCACCGTCACGGACTGGACGGCCGTGGGCGTGGTCACCACGACCGCAGCGGTTTGAGTGATCTCCGCTGCGGTCTGACTGACTGTAGTCGGCAAGGTGACACTGACGGCCGTATCGTGTTGCGTCACGATGGCCCCCGCCGGTGCGCCGCTCACCGTGCCTTGCAGGGCCGAGATCGAGACGGAGCTGCCGATGATCGCCGAGGTCGCTGCGATGGCGACATTGCCGTCCTGAGAAGTCAGGCTGACCGCGCCGCTGCTCGCGCTCAGATTGCCGTTCACCGCCAGGTTGTCGCCGGCGCTGAAGCTCAGGCTGGCCCCGCTCACAGCCCCGTTGGTAGTCAGGATGTCCCCGCTGTCGCTGGTCTGCCCTGCCGTCAGACTGACGGCACCGCTCGCGAAGAGTCCGCCCGAACCGATGGTCAGCGGACTGTGTGCTACCAGGGTGGCCGAGCCCGCGATCTGGAGGGAAGGGCTAGACAGTGCCTGGCAACCCGTGGCGCAATCCGGCGTACTCGGCGTACTCACCGCACCCGTGTTGTCGACCGTGAGGTTGCCCGCATGGGTCAAGATCGTCCCCAAATGCAGCACGCCCGTGTTGGTGAGGGCGATGTTGCCCGTGCCAAAGACGCTGCCGGCAAAGCCGCCGATCTGGTTGCCAGCGTCGCTCAGGGTGATGCCGGACTCGGCCTGTGCCGTGATCCTGCCCGACAAGGCCAGCGGTCCGGTTTGCGAAATGGCGCCGGTTGCGGCTTGGAGCCACAGGTCGGGTGCGGTGAGGCTGCCAAGAACCAGATTCCCGGAGGCCTGATTGACCTGGCTGCCGCTGCCGGTCGCGGTGAGGCTGCCGCCGCTCTTGCTGAAGCTGTTGGTGATGTTGAACGTGTTTACGCTGACATTGCCGCCAGTCTGGCCATAGTCGGCGGTGCTCAGGTTGCCACTGATATTGAGTGTGCCTGCGGCGACGGAGAGGCCGCCCTGGCTGGAGAGGCTTGCAAGATTCGTAGTGCCGGAGTCATAGCCGACGTTCTTGCCGGAAGGAATGATGACCTGGGCGACGTTGGAGCCATCCGGCAGGGCGCCACCGGCCCAGTTGGCCGCATCGGACCAGTTCCCCGTTGCGCCCCCGCTCCAGGTAACCGACGCCAGTTGCTTGATGTTCGCCGTGGTGCTGGCCGTGGTGTTGACGCTGTAGTTGCCCGCACCGCTGCCGGTTGCGGTGATTCCCGTTACCGTCACGGCCTTGCCGATACCCACGTTCTTGTCGGCGAAAGTCGCGGAAATGTCGGCGAAGTTCAGCGTGTCGCCGGAGATCAAATCACTGCTACTCAGTGACACCGTGTCGTTGATCCCACCATCGTAGACCTTGTCGGTGCCCGTCGCCGAAACCGTGATGGGTTTGGCCGTGATGTTGGCCGTGGTGCTGGCCGTGGTGTTCACGCTGTAGTTGCCCGCGCCGCTGCCGGAGACGGTGATGCCGGTCACCGTCACCGCCTTGCCCGTGCCCACGTTCTTGTCGGCGAAGGTCGCGGAAATATTGGCGAAGTTCAGCGTGTCGCCAGAGATCAAACCGCTGCTACTCAGCGTCACCGCATCACTCACGCTGCCGTCATAGACCCTGTCGGTGCCCGTCGCCGCCACCGTGATGGGCTTGGCGGCGATGTTGGCACTCAATCCCGTGGGCTGGGTCAAGGTGTAGTTGGAAGCCCCCGAGCCGCTGAGGGTCTCGGTTGCCGTCACGGCGATGCCCGTGCCGACATTCTTCGAGGCGAAGGTGCCCAGCCGGTTCAGGCTGACGTTCGCGGAATCGGCCGTCATCACGCCGCTCAGGCTGCCGCTCAGGGTCGCTGCCGTCGTGCCGTCATAGACCTTGTTGCTGGCTGTGCTGTTCAACACGGTCAAGGGGGCTGGAGTGATCGTTAGCGTACCGCCTACATAGCCGATGAGATAGCCCTGCTGATTCGAATACAGGCCGGCCGGATTCAGCGTGTAACTGCCCACATTGACCGCACCCTGGGATGTGCCGCCGTAACTCAGCGTGCCAGAGAGCAGGGGACTCGGGAGGGAATAAGTCACCCCATTGTTGCCGGTATAGCCCTGTGCATTGTATGTGGAGGAAGCGTTATTCGCCGTCACCGTCAGTGGCGTCAGGAAGGCGCGCAGGAGTGGATCTGTGTGTCCTTCATACATAACCCAGGTATTGGCGAAATCCCAACCCGCCGAGGTGAAACTGGCCTGAGTCTGCATCTGTGCTGTGCTCATGGCCATGGCCCCGGTCGTGGTGCCAGCGCCGATCGCGGGCAGCGCCAGGCTGGAATCGAAGAAACTGTTGTTTACCGTGCCATTGAAATTCCACCCCACCAGGCCACCGACGTCGGAGTTGCCGCTCACGCTGCCGTTGGCATAGCTGTTGCTGACCGATCCATTGCTGTAGCCGATGAGTCCTCCTGCGTTGTTGAATCCGTACACACTGCTGCTCGCGTCACTATTACTCACCGAGCCGTAGTTGTTGTAACCGATCAACCCGCCGACATTGCTGGTCCCACTCACGCTGCCTGTGGCATAGCTATCGCTGATCGCGCCGTAGTTGACATAGCCGGCCAGCGCGCCCACGTCGGTATTCCCTGTCATGCTGACGCCGACCAAGCCTGTGTCCTTCACCACGCCGCCGCCGCCGACATTACCGAAGAGCCCGATGAAATTGTTTGCCGGCATGTGGATGGTCAACCCGGCAATCGTGTGGCCCTGGCCTGCGAACGTGCCGCTGTAAGGGGTCGTTACATTCCCGACCGGCACAAATCCAGAACTGCCCCAGACATCCGTGTTGCTCCCAGTGGCCGTGGCGTCGATGTTCTGTCCCAGGGTGTAGTTGGCCGAAGTATTCAGTGCCATCAACTGCAACTGGTGCGCGTTAATGATCGTGGTCGAAAACTCGGAGGCCAGCATCGGCAAGGTGGCGCCCGTAGATCCACCCGCATTGTTCAGGGTGCCGTCGCTATCGACCATGACCCAGCCCGAGGCACCCGGAGTGAAGATGAATCCGACGAAGTTCGCAGTGATTTGCATCTGGGCAGTAGTCAGGCCCGTCGCGCCAAGGTTCGAGGGGCTTGCCGGATTCACCCCGATGCCATACAAACCCGGGTTCTTGCTGCTATTGAAGTAGCCGTTGCTGACGAGGCCGTCGTTGTACCCAACCAGACCACCCGTGCTGTTGCTTGCGCTGACGAGACCTGCGGCGTAGCCGTTGCTGACAGTGGCTGTAGTGCCATTGTTGGAGTGGTTTTGGCCTACCAGCCCACCGATCTCAAAACTCCCGCTACCCGTGGAAACGTTGCCCGTGGCATAACCGTTATTGACCATGCCATTGTTCAATCCCACCAGACCACCGGTGGAATTGCTGCCAGAGCCGGTAGACACATTGCCCGTGGCATAACTGTTGCTGACCGTGCCGCCGCCGTAACTGTTGTACCCGACCAGGCCGCCCACGTTGTTGCTCGAAGCGCCCGCAGTCACATTACCGGCGGCGTAGCTGTTCGTGATCGTGCTGAAGCTGTTGTACCCGACCAGGCCGCCAACGCTGTTGCTCCCGCTCACGTTCCCATTGGCATGACTGTTGCTGATCACTCCCTGGTTGTTGAGGCCCACCAGCCCACCGATCTGTGCACCGGCGCCGCTGACGCTGCCAGTGGCATAGCTATTGCTGATCTTGCCTGCGTTCGACCCCGCCAGCGCGCCGACGTATTGGTTCCCTCTCACACTCCCGCCG
>CAISDD010000539.1 GCA_903883985.1 uncultured Pseudomonadota bacterium
CCCTTGGTGGCCAGATTGCGCATCAAGGCGGAGCCCACCAGGCCGCGGTGGCCGGCGACGTAGATTCGAGAATCAGGGTTCATGGGGAGATTCAGGTTCAAGGTTCAAGGTTCAAGGTTCAAGGTTCAAGGTTCAAGGTTCAAGGGGCGTGAGTCGAACCGCTCCGCATCCTGGACCCTGGACGTGTCTTACTCGCGGTAATCCATGGTCTTGTAGCCGTGTTTCTTGACCAGTTCGTCGCGCTCGGCGGACTTGAGGTCTTCGCGCACCATTTCCGAGACGAGTTCAGCGAAGCTGATCTTTGGCGTCCAGCCCAACTTGGCCTTGGCCTTGGACGGGTCGCCCAGCAAGGTCTCGACCTCGGTGGGGCGGAAGTAACGCGGATCGACGGCGACGATGGGCGCTGCCTGATTAGCTGCGTGCGCATCGGCACGGTTCTCCCAGTAGCCTTTTTCTTCCAGGCCCTGGCCTTCCCAACGGATTTTCATGCCGAGCTCGCGGGCTGCGGCATCGACGAAGTCGCGCACGCTGTATTGCACGCCGGTGGCGATGACGAAGTCTTCCGGCTTTTCTTGCTGCAACATCAGCCACTGCATTTCCACATAATCCTTGGCGTGGCCCCAGTCACGGCGGGCATCCATGTTGCCCAGGTAGACGCACTCTTGCAGGCCCAGCTTGATGCGGGCCAAGGCGCGGGTGATCTTGCGGGTGACGAAGGTTTCGCCGCGCACCGGGCTTTCGTGGTTGAACAGGATGCCGTTGCAGGCGTAGATGCCATAGGCCTCACGGTAGTTGACCGTGATCCAGTAGGCGTAGAGCTTGGCCACCGCGTAGGGGCTGCGCGGATAGAAGGGGGTGGTCTCCTTCTGCGGGGTTTCCTGTACCAGGCCATAGAGCTCGCTGGTGGAGGCCTGGTAGAAGCGGGTTTTCTTTTCCAGACCGAGGATGCGGATGGCTTCGAGGATGCGCAGGGAACCGAGTGCGTCGGAATTGGCGGTGTATTCGGGCTCCTCGAAGCTGACGGCAACATGGCTCTGCGCCGCGAGGTTGTAGATTTCGTCAGGCTGGACTAGCTGAATGATGCGGATCAGGCTGGAGCTGTCGGTGAGGTCGCCGTGATGCAGGACGAACTTGCGCCCGGTTTCGTGCGGATCCTGGTAAAGGTGGTCGATGCGGTCGGTGTTGAACAAGGAGGAGCGGCGCTTGATGCCGTGGACTTCATAGCCCTTGTCCAGAAGCAGTTCGGCCAGATAGGCGCCATCTTGGCCGGTGACGCCGGTGATTAGAGCAACTTTGTTCATAGTGCAGGACACTCCGAATCTGGTTATTGAGCACGGCCGATGTCGATACTTCCCATGCCGTGCGGCCAAGGGCAAGGCCGCCCATGATCATACTGAAGAATCGCTTTGGTGGGGCAATCTGGACGAGGCTGATATTTATACCCCGCGTGAAGGGATGTCGAGCCATGTTGGCTGCCGCCCCGACCAGCGTCGGAGGATGGCGATCTGGATTCTGGCAACCTTGATCGTACCGCGATTCAATCATGTAGTTGTGGCGCCAGGAGGCGAGGTGGTTTTCACGGTAACCCGAGACGCGCGCGCGCCGATGCGATACATTAGCGCCAGCTAATATGGAGTGCTCAGCATGAACACCGATGACAAACCCGATCTGGCGCAGCAGGCCTACGACAAGGCGCTGAAATACGAACTGGATTACGGCTGCTGTCCGCAGTGCGTGCTGGTGGCGGTTCAGGAAACCGTGGGGGTGATCGAGGACAGCGTGATCAAGGCGAGCCATGGTTTGTCCGGCGGTGGTGGACTTACCGGCGTGGGTGCCTGCGGCGCGCTCACCGGCGGTCTGATGGCGCTCTCGGCCCGGCGCGGCCGCGACCGCGACAAACTGGATCGCGGTCGCTTCATCAACAACTTTAAGAAAGGCAGTGAGCTGGTCGAGCGCTTTCGTGATGAATTTGGCGGCGTCACCTGCCTGGAGTTGCAACAGCAGTTCACCGGCAAGACCTACGACATGTGGAACCCCGAGGAATACAAGGCCTTCGATCAGGCGCGCGGGGAACAATGCGCTCGCGCAACGGCGACGGTCACCAAGTGGGTGGTGGAGATGATGTAGGCCGCGATTAGCCTCTTACGTTGACATCAGGCTCCGTTCTGACGGGCGAAGAGGCGCTTCGACGAGTCGTCCTGGCGACTCGCACGGCACGAATGTGTGGCACGGGACTGGATTACTTCCTTCCGCGGAACGACAATCCATCCGATTTCACAATTCGGCTTCGACATGACCCTAAGCATAGGCATTCTTACTTCCGGCGGCGATACGCCCGGCCTCAACGCGGCGATACGCGGGGTCGGCAAGGCCTGTTTGTCGCATTACGGCATGCACATCGTCGGCATCCGCGATGGTTTTCGCGGCCTCATGGAAAACCGCAGCATGGCGCTCGATGGCGAGGCGCTCTCCGGCATCCTCACGCTGGGGGGCACCATCCTCGGCACCAGTCGCGACAAACCGCACAAGATGCCGGTGCATGGCAAGATTCAGGACATGACCGAAGTCATCGTCGCCAATTACCACGCCAACGGCCTCGATTGCCTGGTCTGCCTTGGCGGCGGTGGCACCATGAAAAATGCGCTGCGCCTGGCTGGGGCCGGACTCAACGTGGTGACCCTGCCCAAGACGATAGACAACGACGTGGCGCTGACCGACACCACCTTCGGCTTCGATACCGCCTTGGGGATCGCCACCGATGCCATCGATCGCCTGCATAGCACCGCGCACAGCCACCACCGCATCATCGTGGTCGAGATCATGGGCCACCGAGCCGGCTGGCTGGCACTAGGCGCGGGCATCAGCGGCGGTGCCGATGTGATCCTGATTCCGGAGATACCCTACGATGTGACGATGGTGGCCGACGCGATCAAGGCGCGCAAGCGCAAGGGCAAGCCGTTCTCCATCGTCGCCGTGGCGGAAGGTGCGATCTCGCGCCAGGAATTTACGGAGCAGCAGGAAAGTGTTGCGAAGAAGAAGGACAGGAGAGCGGTCATGCCGGAACCCGAACTGGTCTATGCCGAACGCACCCTGAAGCTGGCCCGGCAACTCGAACTACTCACCGGCCTGGAAGCCCGCCCGACTATCCTGGGTCACCTGCAACGCGGTGGCACGCCTTCCGCCGCCGACCGCCTGCTCGCCACCCGCTTGGGGACCGCCGCCGCCGACCTGATCGCGCAACGCCAGTTCGGCGTCATGGTGGCCGCGCGGGGTGAATCCAGCGCTCCGGTGCGCCTGGAAGAGGTCGCCGGTCAGGTCAAGACCGTGCCGTCTGACCATCCCTGGGTGGCCAGCGCGCGCAGAGTGGGGACGAGTTTCGGTGATTGACATGGGCCAGCCGATACGGATCCTCTCAACTTAAGCAACTCGGGACCACAAGTAGCGAAAGCATTGTGATATTACTGTTACGTAAGCAATTGATATATAAGTATGGCCGCGAAACAAATTTGGTTTGCCACCGGTCTCCTTCACCCTGCCCTCTCCCTTCCCCCTCCGGGGGAAGGGCCGGGGATGAGGGTCTGCGCCGG
>CAISDD010000540.1 GCA_903883985.1 uncultured Pseudomonadota bacterium
GCACGGTCATTGCGAGGAACTTCGAAGCACCTGCCACGCAGGTACCGGCATTGACTGCCGCAAGTTGATGGACTTGAGATGAATTCACACGCAGGAGGAGCGACATGCATCGAAATCACTGTCCAGCTTGCTCTGGAATCGGTGTCCAGCTTCGCCTGGAATGGGTGTCCAGGTTGCGCGGAATACGCAACCAGCTACAAGCAGACGCTCAACGAAAAAGGTCTGACCGTAAGCAAATTATTCCCAAGTGGCACCCTAGAGATGACGATTGCCGCGAACATTGGCGACGTAGCCATCCTCACGTTTGAAGCATGCTTTCCCGACTCAATCGTTGGCTTCGTTCCCGCACGAAAATTGGACCGTGACTATCTCTATTTTGTCTTTCAGTGCATGAAGGGCGAACTATTGCGGGAAGCTCTTGTAAACACGCAAGGCAATCTGAATGTTGAGAGGATTGGCACCCTGTGGATGCCGCTACCACCTCTTTCTGAGCAAGAGCAGATAACGAAGTACATCGAAAACGAGACGACACCCTTCAACACCGCCATCGCCCGCACTGAGCGCGAAATCACGCTGATGCAGGAATACCGCACGCGCCTGACCGCCGACATCGTGACCGGCAAGCTGGACGTGCGCGAAGCCGCCACCAATCTGCCCGACCTTCCTACCGAAGCCGCCGCCGAAGCCCTCACTGATGAGGCACTGGACGACACCGAAACCGAGGACGCCGAGGCATGAAAACCGACGGCACGTCCCGAAGCCGAGAAAGAACGGACTCGGAAATTTCGCGGTTGAAACGACAATGCAGTTGCATTACCATGCCAGTATCTACCGCCGCGAACATCGGAGAGCGCCATGCCAGCCACCCTCGAAGTTGAATCCACACTGACCGACCGCTACCAGACCACGGTGCCGGAAACCGTTCGCCGTGCGCTCCGACTCGGCAAGCGCGACAAGCTCCATTACGTCATTCGCTCCAATGGTGAGGTCGTGCTGACACGGGCCGCTGCCGCCCTAGATGATGATCCGGTGCTCGGCCAGTTCCTGGCCTTTCTCTCCAGGGACCTTGCCGATCATCCAGAGCGCTTGCAGGCGATTGATGCCGAATTCGTGCAGCGCATTCAATCCTTGGTCGGCCCTGTCGACGTCGATTTTGATGGCACCTTGTCGCCGGACGATGAATGAGCGGCGGCCAGCCTTTTCCGGTCGTTCTCCACGGTTGGACGGTTTTCGCTCATCCGCTTTTTCTTGCGCAGCTTGAAGCCTTGACCTTGCAAGTGGAGCGCATCAAGAAAAAGGACCCCGTGGGTTATGTGACGAAGAACACCAGCAAGCGACTGGCCGCCATTGCCAAGCTGGCGTTCGATGTCGTTCCGCAAGACCCGACGCGGCCGGAATACCGGCAAGGCGGCACGCTGGGTGACGAACACAAATATTGGCGCAGAGCCAAGTTCTATCAGCAGTACCGGCTCTTCTTCCGTTGCCACGCGCAGGCCAGGGTGATTGTGTTTGCCTGGGTTAACGACGAGGACAGCAAGCGTGCCTACGAGCGTGGCGACGACGCCTATCGGGTGTTCCGCAAGATGCTGGAGAGCGGCCACCCTCCAGACGACTGGAAGCAACTGCTGGCCGAGTGCTAATAGCCGTTAAAGCAGTGCGTACTGACAACGACACTACGCTTGCTACACTGACCGCATTGAAATAAAGGATCAGCCATGCACTCAGCCACCGCCAAACGCGACACCTTGAATTTACGCATCAAGCCCGAAGTGCGCGGTCTCATCGATCGGGCAGCCAAGGCGCGGGGAAAGAACCGCACCGACTTCATTCTCGTCGCGGCTCGCGCCGCTGCCGAAGAAACCTTGCTGGATCAAGCCCTGATGGCGGTCAGCCCGGAAGCCTACGCTGATTTTGTGGCGCGCCTGGATCGCGCCCCGGCGCCCAATTCCCGGCTTCTGAAAACCCAGCAAACGCCTGCCCCGTGGGATCGGCAGTGAGCCTTTCTGCACCGGAACCATTGGCCGCGCACCACGACACGGCGGCGTTCGTCTGCGGCGTCGACAGCCGGGTAGGGTGGGAAAACGGCCTTATCGTTTGCCCACGCGGACTCGCAACGGTGAAATTGGTGGGCAAACAAAAAAACGTTTGCCCACCCTACACCTCAAGGGTCCACCATACTTCCAGGCGGCTTATCCGGGTGTAGCCATCACTAAGGAAGATATTTATTAAGTAATGTCGCGTAACTTGCCTTCATTAAGCTGCCGGCGCAGGCCCTCATCCCCGGCCCTTCCCCCGGAGGGGGAAGGGGGTGGAACCCTCTTCGGAAGAGGGCAGGGTGTGGGAGCCCGGTGGTAAGCCAAATTGGTTTCGACAGCTTACTTAAGTAATCACACGCAACCCATTTTGTTTATCCGATATTCCGCCGTTGGCCGTACCGTAGGATCGGGCTCGCCCGTGTATGCCATCGTTGTTTCGCGGGCAAGCCCGCTCCTGCGAGGTTTACACGAATTCAGCGTTTCACCAGGGTAACTCGGCTTATAGGCAAAATCAGCTACGCAACATCACTTAAGGCTTGATTCCGGCCAGTTTCCGGGTGATTTCGCCGTTGCAAAGCCCGCTCAGGCGGCGGTAGGAGGCCGGGTTGTCTATGGACTGGTGGTGTGGTAGGGCGCGCGCTTCATAGGAATATTGGGTTTCCTGGTAGAAGCGGCTTCTGGCACGGTCCAGGTTCAGCGTGCCGGCCCAGTCCAGAGAGTCGGGTGAGAACTGGGTCTGCGTGATGGCGCGAATATCCTCGGGCATGGCGCGTAGCGCGGCCAGATCAAAGCGCTGGTGGGTCAGTTCATGACCCAGGATGACGTCGTAGGGGCAGGAACCCTCGGAAAACTCGGCAGCGACATAGATGATAGGCGCGGTCGTGATGCGCGTGGCCATGACCAGACGCTTGTTCTTCAGGTCGGTCTGTTCGAATACCAGTTCCGTCTTCACCCGGTTCTGAAACAGACCCA
>CAISDD010000541.1 GCA_903883985.1 uncultured Pseudomonadota bacterium
GACCTGGAGATGCTCGAACAACTGGGTTTCTGCAAGGGCATCGAGAACTACTCGCGCCATCTATCCGGCCGCCAGCCCGGAGAGCCGCCGCCGACCCTGATCGACTACCTGCCGCCGCAGTCCCTGCTGTTCATCGACGAGAGCCATGTCACCATCCCGCAGGTCGGCGGAATGTACAAGGGCGACCGGTCGCGCAAGGTAAACCTGGTCGATTACGGCTTTCGCCTGCCCAGCGCCCTGGACAACCGCCCTCTGCGCTTCGACGAATTCGAAACCATCATGCGCCAGACCGTGTTCGTTTCCGCCACGCCCAGCGCCTACGAAAAAGCGCATGAACAGCAGGTGGTGGAACAAGTGGTGCGCCCCACCGGCCTGATCGATCCCGTGATCGAGATCCGCCCGGCGGCTACCCAGGTCGATGACCTCATGTCCGCCATCCGCGAGCGCACCGCCCGTGGTGAGCGCGTGATGGCCACCACCCTGACCAAGCGCATGTCGGAACAGCTCACCGAATACCTCAGCGAACACGGCATCAAGGTGCGTTACCTGCATTCGGACATCGAAACCGTGGAGCGGGTGGAAATCATCCGCGACCTGCGCCTGGGGCTGTTCGATGTTCTGGTCGGCATCAACCTGTTGCGCGAAGGTCTGGACATTCCCGAGGTGTCCCTGGTCGCCATCCTCGACGCCGACAAGGAAGGCTTCCTGCGCTCCGAGCGCGCCCTGATCCAGACCATGGGCCGCGCCGCGCGCCACCTCAACGGCACCGCCATCCTCTACGCGGACAGGATCACCGACTCCATGCGCCGCGCCATCGACGAGACCGATCGCCGCCGAGTTAAGCAGATCGCTTTCAATCTGGCCCACGGCATTACACCCAAAGGCGTGACGAAGCGCATCAAGGACATCCTCGACGGGATCTACGATTCGGAGGGTGCGCACAAAGATCTGCAAGCCGCACAATCCCGCGCAAAATACGAGAGGATGAGCGAAAAGGATCTCGCGCGGGAAATCAAACGCCTGGAAAAAGACATGCTCCATGCCGCTAAAAACCTGGAGTTCGAAAAAGCGGCGGAACTGCGCGACAAGCTGCATGCCATGAAGAAACAGTTGTTCGGCGTGGAGGAGCATGACGAATAAGCCCCGGAGCACCACCAAGGAGATGCCATGAATGCCAACCTGGCCTATCAACCCAGCCTTTACGACCCGCCGGTGGGCGTGACCGGCTGCGCGCGCGAGCGTCGCCGCGTCGAGTTGCCGTTCGCCACGCCAGGCCTCCCATGTCCCTGATCGCAATCCGGGCGGTCGAACAGCCTATCAACTACGGCCAGTTGCGCGCCTTGGTCGTGGACGACTTTCCCGGCATGCGCAACGCCCTGAAGATGACCCTGTCCAACTTCGGCGTGACCAAAATCGATCTGGCGGGTTCCGCCGCCGAGGCGATCTTCAAGGTTCAGAACGGCGACTACGACGTCATTCTCTGCGACTTCAATCTGGGAGAGGGGCGGGACGGTCAACAACTTCTGGAGGAGTTGCGCTACCGCGAGCTGATCGCGTTGAAGACCGTGTTCGTCATGGTCACGGCCGAATCGGTCTACGAAAAAGTGGTTTCTACCGCCGAACTGGCGCCGGACGACTACCTGCTCAAGCCTTTCAGCGCGGAAGTGATGCGCAACCGTCTGGATATCAGCCTGCGACGAAAACAGGCTTTCGAGACGGTTTTTCATTGCCACAAGGAGGGAAATCTGGGTGGGGCCATCGCCGCCTGCGACGTGCTCCTGCGCGAAAAACCCAAATACCTGGTCGATGCGTTGCGCTTCAAGGGGGAATCGCTCAACGCACTGGGACGCTACGCGGAGGCGGAAGAACTCTACCGGCGGGTGATCAGCATGCGCCCCTTGCCATGGGCCCGTTTGGGTCTGGCCAAAGCCTTGCACCTTCAAGACGAGGACGATACCGCGGAAGCGCTCCTGCGCGAGGTGCTCCTGCGAGCGCCGCAACTGGTCGCCGCTTACGACGTGCTCGCCGACATTCGACTCGCGAAGAAAGATGCCACCGGGGCGCAACACGCGCTTCAGGCCGGAGTCGCCATCTCCGCGCGCACCGTTCACCGACAACAGAAGCTGGGCAACCTGGCGCTGGACAATGGCGACCTGGATACCGCCCGCACCGCTTATGCCACCGCAATCGAGAAAGGACAACACTCCGTCTTCATCACCCCCGGCGATTACGGCAACCTATGCCGTATCCACCTGGAGCAAGGCAATCTGAGCGGCGCGATGGAAACGCTGCGCAAGGGAAAGCTGGCGCTGCAATCGACTCCGGAAGGCCAACTGGTCGTCGTCGTGGTGCATGGCCAGGTCCATACCCGAAATGGCAATTACACCGAGGCGCGGAAGTCGTTGGACGAAGCCACGCGCCTGCGCGCCAACGGCGCAAGGGTGGATGGCCACTTGCTGCTGGAACTCGCCCAGGGTTTCCTGGCGCATGAGCGCCACGAGGAAGCCGATGCCACCGTCAGCGAAGTCGCGCGTAACGCACACGATAGCGAAGTGCTGCTTGCCAGGGTCAGGCACCTCTACGAAGCGGCGGGGCGAATGAAGGACGTCGAGCATATCCTGACCGAAGCCACCCGGGAGGTACGCAAACTGACCACCGAGGGCGTCATGCTGGCTTACAAGGGCGATGTCCAGACCGCCGTCAAACTCCTGCTCGCTGCCTGTGGCCTGGCACCCTTCAACCCCCGCATCCTGATGAACGGCGTCTGGGTGATACTCAAGGGGATCGAACTGGACGGAATGGACACGGGAAAGCTGATCAAGGCGCGCAGCCTGCTCACGGCAGCGGAACGGCAAAGTCCAGGCCACAGCCGCATCGCCGGCCTGCGGGCGCAATTGCAGGAAATCGAATCCCGTTTTGGCCTACGCAGAAGGAGCGTCTGATGACGTTCGACACCACCGACATGCACGCCGCGTTGATGCATGAACTCAAGAACAATCTCGGCCAACTGACCATGACGCTCGATGGCATGCCATGGCTGGACATTCCCGAACACGACACGAAACTGGACGAAGCTCGCCTGATCTGCCAGCGCAGCGTGGAACGTCTACAGCAGGCCCTGCTCATATACAAGGCGGAACGGCAAGCGCTGTACCCGGTGATCGATGCTCATTCTCCGCTCGATCTGCTGCGTGAACTGGGCGGCAACGCCAGTTCGCTGGCGAGGAACAGGCTAGCCATCGAAACCCTGGTGGGCGAGCAGGTACCGGAGCTCTGGTTCTTCGATCGCACCCTGGTCGAAGTGGCCTTGTTGAATGCCCTCCATAACGCCCTGGCCTATGCCCGGTCGCGCATCGTCATCGCAGCCGACATGCAGGATGGATACCTGACTTTCACCATACGCGATGACTCCGACGGCTTTCCGGCACAGATCTTGTCATGTTGCGACAAGGACGCGGCCCACAGTAGCAAGGGCACCGGCCTGGGCCTGCGTTTTGCGCAACTGATCGCCGAATTGCACGAGAATCAGGGCCGCATCGGCACCCTGCGTTTGCATAACGATGCCGGCGCGGTGTTCAGCATGCTGCTGCCATGAGCCGACCTTGATACACACCTAACTCCGCTCATCACGCCACACCCAAATTCATAGGGTGAGGTCTTTCTTTTTTCCCGGTACTTTTGCCCAGCAAGAATACACGAGGCAAAAAGGAAGACCTGACCCCTTGGTCCTGTTGAAGTGTGCTGCTTGAGAGAGTCGCGAAACAGATTTGGTTTGCCACCGGGTTCCTCACCCTGCCCCCTCCGGGGGAAGGGCCGGGGATGAGGCCTGCGCCGGCAGCTTAATGAAGGCAAAATCAGTTACGCGACATTTCTTAGCTATGGCAAGCGATGAGCCAGTCGCAGCGAGCTACCCGGCGAGGCCCGTCTGTGGCAGACTCCGCACCGTGCTGCCCTACGAACTCACCATCGGCCTGCGCTACACTCGCGCAAAGCGCCGCAACCACTTCATATCCTTCATTTCCATGACCTCGATGGCGGGGATTGCCTTGGGCGTGATGGCCTTGATCGTGGTGCTCTCCGTCATGAACGGCTTCCAGGAGGAGCTGCGCGACCGCATCCTCGGGGTCGCAGCCCACCTGGAAATCAGCGGCCCCTCCGGACGACTGGCGGACTGGCCTGGCCTGGCGAAGCAGGTGGGCCGGCACCCGGAAGTGCGCGGCATGGCGCCCTATGTCTCCGGCCAGGCGCTGCTGGCGCTGGGCGGAGAAACCAAGGGGGCGCTGCTGCGCGGCCTGCTGCCGCAGGAAGAAAACCAGGTCGCCGAATTTGCCAGAAAGATGAGCCATGGCAGCCTGTCCGACCTCAAGCCCGGTGAGTTCGGCATCGTTCTGGGGGCCGATCTGGCTCGCTCCCTCGGCGCTTTTCCTGGCGACAAGGTGGCGGTCATCGCCCCGCAAGGCGTGGTGACGCCGGCCGGCATGTTGCCGCGCATCAAGCAGTTCACCGTGGTGGGACTCTTCCGCATGGGCATGTACGAGTACGACGCCGGCCTGGCCCTGATCCACATGCAAGATGCGCAGAAGCTCTATCGTCTGGGCGATGAAGTCTCCGGCCTGCGCGTCAAACTGGCCGACATGGACCGCGCGCCCTGGGTGATGCGCGACCTGGCGAAGACCTTGCAAGGCGACTACACGCTCTCTGACTGGACCATGAGTCACACCAACTTCTTCCAGGCAGTGCAGATCGAGAAACGCATGATGTTTCTCATCCTCATCCTGATCGTCGCGGTCGCCGCCTTCAACATCGTCTCCACCCTGGTCATGGCGGTCACCGACAAGCAGGCCGACATTGCCATCCTGCGCACGCTGGGGGCGAATCCCGGCAGCATCATGGCCATCTTCATGGTGCAAGGAAGCCTGATCGGAGTGATAGGCACGGTGCTGGGCGTGGCCTCCGGCATAGTGCTGGCGCTCAACGTGGAGACCGTGGTGCCCATGATCGAACACCTGGTGGGCAAGGATCTGTTCCCGGCCGACGTCTATTACATCTCGAAACTACCCTCGAAGCTGATCTGGGGCGATGTCGCGACCATAGGTGGAGTCGCCCTGGCGCTGGCCTTCCTCGCGACCCTCTATCCTAGCTGGCGCGCTTCCCGTGTGCAGCCGGCGGAGGCGCTGCGCTATGAGTGAAATTCAGGGGCAAGAGGCCGTGCTGAGTTGCGCGGGCTTACGGAAAAGTTATTGGCAAGGGCCGGTGGAAGTGCCGGTGCTGGGCGGAATCGACCTGGAAGTCGCGCCGGGCGAACATATCGCGGTGATGGGCGCTTCCGGCGCGGGGAAAAGCACCCTGCTGCATGTCCTGGGTGGGCTGGACCGCCCGGACGCCGGCAACGTCACGGTAGCGGGCGAGGCGATCTGGTCGCTCTCGGAAGGGGCGCGTGGCCGCTTGCGCAATCGCGCATTGGGCTTCGTCTACCAGTTTCACCACCTGTTGCAGGAATTCACCGCTCAGGAAAACGTCGCCATGCCGCTGTTGATCCGCCGCCAGGAGCCGGGACGCGCCTTGGCCGAAGCGGCAAAGTGGCTGATCGAGGTGGGTCTGGGCCACCGCCTGAGCCACCGCCCCGGCGAACTCTCCGGCGGAGAACGCCAGCGCGCCGCCATCGCCCGCGCGCTGGTCACACAACCGACCTGTGTGCTGATGGATGAACCCACCGGCAACCTGGACCGGCACAGCGCAGCGCGCATCCAGGACTTGCTCATGTCGCTTTCAAAAAACTACGGCACCGCCTTCCTGGTAGTGACCCATGACCCCGACCTGGCCGCGCGCCTGGGTCGCGTGCTGCGCCTGACCGACGGGCTACTGGCACCGGCGTGAGGCTGCGGCGCTATCGCGGCAACCATTTCGACGAGGTGACGAGACCTATCGCGACTTCACCGGTGGCAGACGCCCTCTCAAGAAGCACGCTTCAAGCTGTTGCTTCAAAAAGAAATCATCGCGGCAGCGCCGGCTTCCGACCGGCTGTTTTCAAAGACGCAGGCAAGGATGCCTGCGCTACAGGGACTCGCCAGTGCTTCTTCAAC
>CAISDD010000542.1 GCA_903883985.1 uncultured Pseudomonadota bacterium
ATAGGGCAGCACGGCATAGGCCTGGGCGTCCCAGAAGTTGTTGTACCAGACGCCCAGCAGGGCCAGGAGCACTGGCATGTTTTCGCTCAAGGGGGCTGTGCGGAAATGCTCATCCATCTCGTGGGCACCGGCTAGCAGTTCCTCGAAGCAGTCCTGTCCGGTGTACAGAGCGATGGGCAGGCCGATCGCGGACCACAGGGAATAGCGCCCGCCCACCCAGTCCCAGAAGCCGAACATGTTGGCAGGGTCGATGCCGAATGCTTGCACCGCTTCGAGGTGGGTGGAAACCGCGACGAAGTGCCGGGCCACGGCGGTCTCGTCCTTCGCGCTGTCCAATAGCCATGCACGCGCGGCTCTGGCGTTGAGCAGGGTTTCCTGGGTGCTGAAGGTCTTCGAGGCGACGATGAACAAAGTGGTGGCCGGATTCAGGTCCTCCAGCGTGTCGTAAAGGTGGCTGGGGTCCACATTGGAGACGAAGTGAACGCGTATGTTGCCGCCATAGGGTTTGAGTGCCAAACACGTCATCGCCGGCCCCAAGTCGGAGCCGCCGATGCCGATGTTGACCACGTCCGTGATGGGTTTGGCCGTGTATCCCTTCCATTTCCCGGTGCGTACGCGGTCGGCGAAGGCGCGCATGCGAGCGAGCACGGCGCGCACGTCCGGCATCACGTCACGGCCATCGACCACGACGGGCCGCTCCGAGCGGTTGCGTAGCGCGGTGTGCAGTACCGCCCGGCCTTCGGTCAGGTTGATCTTCTCGCCGGCGAACAGGGCGTCGCGCAAAGTCTCGACCCCGGTCTCCAAGGCCAGCTTCAGCAATAGTTCGAGAGTCTGCGGGCGGATCAGGTTCTTCGAATAATCCAGCAACAGGTCGTCCAGTTGCAGGGAGAAACGCTCGAAGCGCTTCTCGTCTTGGGCGAACAAGTCACGCACATGCAGGTCGTTCCAGGCGCGGCGTTCTTCTTTCAGGTCTTGCCAGGCGGCGGTTTGAGCAGGAGAGGGCATGGTCGGTGTACGCAAAAAGATCAATCCTGATACATCACTACACCGGCCAGCGGCGGCAGGGTGATGGCGAGGGAGTGAGGATAGCCCATCCAGGGGAATTCTTCCGTCATCAGACCGGCGCCGTTGCCGAGGTTGCCCCCGTTGTAGAAGCTGGAGTCGCTGTTGAAGATTTCCCGCCAGAAACCGGCGGCCGGAGCACCGATACGATAGCCCACGCGCGGCACCGGAGTGAAGTTGAAGGCGACGATGACCGAACGCCCCAGTCTGTCACGGCGCTGGAAGCTGAGGATGGACTGATCGGCGTCGTGGCAGTCGATCCAGGCGAAGCCATCGGAGAAGAAATCCAGCTCGTACAGGGGGGGCAGGTCGCGGTAGAGGTGGTTGAGGTCGCGCAGGCAACTCTTGACGCCGGCATGCCAGTCGATCTCCAGCAGCTCCCAGTCCAGCCCCCATTTCTCCGACCATTCACGGCCCTGACCGAATTCGTTGCCCATGAAGCTGAGCTTCTTGCCGGGGCTGAGCATCTGGTAGGCCATCAGCAGGCGCACGTTGGCAAATTTTTGCCAGGCATCGCCCGGCATCTTGCCCAGCAGCGATTGCTTGCCGTGCACGACTTCGTCGTGAGAGAAGGGCAGGACGAAATTCTCCGAGTAGGCGTAGAGCTGGCCGAAGGTGAGGTTATTGTGGTTGAAGCGGCGATACACCGGGTCCAGGCTGATGTAGGCCAGGGTGTCGTTCATCCAGCCCATGTTCCACTTCATCGAGAAACCCAGGCCGCCCAAGTGGACCGGCTTCGAGACCATAGGCCAGGCGGTCGATTCCTCGGCGATGGTGAGCGCGCCGGGGAAGGTTCCGTGCACCATCGTGTTCATCTCGCGCAGGAAGTCGATGGCTTCCAGGTTCTCGCGGCCGCCATATTTGTTGGGCAGCCATTCGCCAGCTTTCCGCGAGTAATCCAGGTAGAGCATGGAGGCGACCGCATCGACGCGCAGCCCGTCCAGGTGAAACTGGTCCAGCCAGTAGTGGGCGCTGGAGAGCAGGAAGCCTTTCACCTCGGCGCGACCGTAGTTGAAGATGTGGGTGCCCCATTCCTGGTGTACGCCCAGACGCGGGTCTTCATGCTCGAACAAGGCCGTGCCATCGAAGCGCGCCAGTGCCCAGGCATCCATGGGGAAATGGCCTGGCACCCA
>CAISDD010000543.1 GCA_903883985.1 uncultured Pseudomonadota bacterium
GGTGCCCAAGCGATTGCGCTACCCCCTGCAAGCCGCCCCCGCCGTCCTGAACCTCGCCCTGCACATCTTTCTCTCGGCGGTGGAGAACTGCGCGCCGCTTGCCCAGCGTTTCACGACAACCCCACCGCATTGGTGCGGTCGCCTTCATCCACCGCTTCGGGGGCTTAATCCGCACCTCCATTTCCACTGCGTGGTGGTCGATGGCGTATTCGAGGCAGGCGCCGATGCCGAGCTGCCCGTGCGTTTTCACGAGGCCAGTGGTGTTAATGGGGTCAAGGGTGTTAATGGGGTCAGACACGATTAGTATTCCCCGTACGCCAGGTTGGTGCCCAAGCGATTGCGCTACCCCCTGCAAGCCGCCCCCGCCGTCCTGAACCTCGCCCTGCACATCTTTCTCTCGGCGGTGGAGAACTGCGCGCCGCTTGCCCAGCGTTTCAAGAAAACCCCACCGCATCGGTGCGGTCGCCTTCGTCCACCGCTTCGGGGGCTTAATCCGCACCTCCATTTCCACTGCGTGGTGGTCGATGGCGTATTCGAGGCAGGCGCCGAAGCCGACCTGCCCGTGCGGTTTCACGAGGCCAGCCCGCGTAGGGCGGATGAGCCGGCGTCGTCTTGCCGGCGTTATCCGCCAAATGCCAAACATTCGGCGGAAGGCGCGAAAAACCGCTTTTCCGCCCTACCTTCAGATTTCCTGATCCAGGCCGGGATTTTGACGGTTAATTCTGGAAGTGGCTTGGCATGATGTTCGCGTGAAATAATGCATGGGTGCGCAGCCGCACAACATGGCGAACAGGGACGACGATGAGGCAACGCTTGCTGCCGAGTTTCCCGGAGGGTGCCCTGCGGATTGGTGAGATGGTCAGCATTCTGATGAAGGATGGGCAGCTTACGTATTTCATTGGTGGCGACAGCTACTTCTCTCATCCTGTGGGTGACCTGAAGAGCCAACGGTTTGCGCTGACCAGCTTGATGGCCAACCGGCACTTGCGGGCGGTTGATCTGCCAGCCGCTGTGCATTCCGCACCGCACCCTGATGCACTGGAAGAGGCGCAGCGGGTGACGGTCCGGCCTCGCTTTACCGGGAAACGTCGTCCTACAAGCCGCGCATCATGACCCCGGAAATCATTGCCGAATGCAGCCAGTTACAGAGGAGAAGGGCACTGTCGCGGAGGTTGCGCGACGTGCTGGCATCGACGAATTGACTACGATAAGGCAGTGGCGCATAAGGCGGTGATTCGGAAGGAGCGTGCTGTGGAGCCGGCCACGTCTGCGTCGGCCAAGTATAGTGGACCCCGATCTTAAGACAATAGTCGCCGTCGGCTTGGCGCGCGGAGGAAAAGCGGATGTAGGAGCAGGCTCGCATGGGTTATCACAGGGGGTCTTATGGTATGTGTGATAATACATTCGACTTCTTCATGTCGGCGTAACCCAACAGTCTTTGATACCGGCGCCAGGATGATTGACTCCCAGGTATGAATTGCAAAAAAAGTGCAAACTTCACTTACTGCTGGATCAGGACGTCTGAAGGTAGGCACTTCGACAGGCTCAGTGCGAATGGATTTATTCAGCGTTTCACTGGGGCCACTCGGATTGTAGGAAAAATCAGTTAGGCGACATTACTTATCAGATATAGCCAGAATGACAGAAGTAAGGCCATTTGCAGCTCTGCGAAATTTGCCTAACAACACCCGTTTCAGAATAGAATAAAAAGAAATGATCAATGACAAACACAGCAGGGAAAACCCCAGTTTCGATGCAAATACCACCCTTGAATAGATCATGCACCTGTCAGCAAAATCACTTCTAATCTCGAAGTCTATTCCCGTATTTGTGCTTGCCCCCCCCTTTATGATAAACAAGGGATTTATTACAAACCAGGACGCGATCCGAAGTCAGACGCCTTGCCAAATCTATTTCCTCAAAGTAAAGAAATAGCCGTTCTTCCAGGAGACCCTGTTCCAGCAAGAAGGATTTATTCATAACCAGGGATGCCCCAATCGGGTAGTCGGTGTACTGCATTCTTGGCAACTTGGCCAGCAGACTTGTCGGCTTGCCTTCATCCCTATGATGGGAGGTCAGTAACCACTTGTTGAAACGTGCGCCTCTTGCCTGGATGATGCATGGGTCGGAATATTCCAGGATTACTGAACCGACCAGCATGGGCTGGGTTTCGTCTATATAGCAAGCCTGTAGTTCTGCGAGTGCCTCTTTAGCAGGTACTGCGTCCGCGTTGAGTAACCAAAAGAGTTCAAAACGTGTATCCGTCAAAGCGGTCCTGAGGGCGATGTTGTTACCGCCAGCAAAACCCAGGTTGATCTCACTGCGAAGCAGATAGATCGCCCGGTCACTGGCGCCATCCTGCTGCACCATGCGGCTCAGGGTCGCCTCATCGCCGGCCAGGATGACCAGTGGACGCGGGGCAACGGGTGTGGTCAGCGACTTTATTTCAGGCGCATCACTGTCTGCCTCTACCCTTATACTGCCCTCTGCCCAGCCTATCAGTTTCTCGCGGGATCCATCGGTAGAGCCGTTATCGCAGACAAAAATAGCTCCAGCGTATCCATTGAGCTTTAGAACGGCCTCGATGCATCTTGCGGTGTCCTCCCAGCTATTCCAATTTACAATGATTACCGCAGTTCTCATATTGAGGCTCATCCAGGCAACCGCTGCAAACGGGAGCGCTTGCCTAATGCATTCAAGGGTGTTACGTAGCGCCGCGAAACCGATTTCGGTTTATCACCGAGCTCCCTCACCCCGCCCTCTCCAGAAGGGAGCGGGTTCCTCCCTCTTCCCTCTCCGGGGGAAGGGCCGGGGAGGTGGCCGAAGATAAGGGCCTGCGGCGCGAATCCAGTTCGTTCGTCAAAGCTAGTACGCTCCCCTGCCGTTAAGCACCGTATTGATGGTCTTGAACAGGATTGCGATGTCGTACCACAGTGACCAGTTCTGCACATACCAGGCGTCCAGGCCCACGCGCTCGTCGTATCCGGTGTCACTTCTTCCACTGACTTGCCATAGACCGGTAATTCCGGGCAATACCTGTAGATAAAGATTTACATGGTCGCCGTAACGCTCCAGTTCCGCTGTGATGACGGGGCGCGGACCGACCAGGCTCATTTCCCCCCGGATGACGTTGATGAGCTGTGGAAGTTCATCCAGGCTGGTTTTGCGCAGGAAATTGCCTATCGGGGTGATGCGGGGGTCGTTTTTCAGCTTGAAACTCTGTTCCCACTCGGCACGAGCTGCAGGGTCGCTCTGCAGCAACTGCGTGAGGACTTCGTCGGCATCCAGTCGCATCGAGCGGAACTTGAGGCACTCGAAGGCTACACCATTTCTACCCACGCGAGTGTGGCCATAATAGGCACTGCCGCCGTTGCGGCGTATCAGGTAGGAGATTACGGCGAAAACCGGAGACAACAAGATTAGCAACAGGCTTGCCACGACAAGATCAAAGATCCGCTTGATCCAGACATAACCACGCCTGGCCAGGTTATTTCGTACCGTGAGGAACAGCACTTCATGACTGAAGAAGTGTGAAAGTTGAGTCCCGAACAGGGGAAGGCCACGGATCGAAGGGATGATGTGGACGTGGTTGTTCGTGGCGAGAATACGTTGAACCAGTATTTGACTTCCAGGATCGGTGAGCGAGTCGAGCGCCACGATAATCTGAGGATTGTTTAATGTGGCGAGCAGCGATTCCAGTGAGCCCGGGCCGTCAGGGAGGGAGAAGATTTTTGGTTGGTTGCGGCGTTCGATGAACTCCTCGCTCTTTCCAGATAAACGAAGCGACGCATCTACCTCCTCCATTAGGCTGTTCGGATGGATGTCTTCGGTTTGACTGATGCTCACGAAGCCACGTATGTGGTAGCCCATGCCTTGCTCGCTGCTGATAGCAAGGTAGGCGTCATGTGCGTTTTCTCCGCTACCGATGATGAGGGCGGGGCGCTGCCAGAGTCCGAGATCGTCCAACAGTCGTTTGCTGCCGGAGCGACCGACGGGAATCAGGATCAAGTTGAGTGACCAGACGATCAAGTGGCTGCTACGCGCATTGTCCATGCCAATGACGAAAGCTGCGGTTCCCGAGACGATGGTCATGATGGCAAGTACGTGAAAAATTTCACGCAGCTCATCCCAGAAGGGGCGGCGCCTTGCATAGTGTTCCAGCAGCAACCAGAACCATCCGATCGTGGTTGCAATGATGACAGCCTGACCGATGACCATGGTGCGATCCGTTCTGCCCCAGCGAGTGGCGTCTTCGGATTCGGGCCAGGCGAAGGCCAGGAAGGTACCGAGGAGGATCAGGACATCTACGCCGGCTAGCGTGAATTTTTCCAGCCAGGGGTGCAGAGTCTGTAGGGTTGTTTCGCCCCCTCTCCCAAAGGGCGAGAGGGGCTTCGAGCTCGCTTGCGACTCGAAAAGGATCTGTCGGATTAGTCGCTGCTGGCGAAGGTGGGCCATCAGGATGACGGCGATCAGGGTGATGACCAGGCCGCCTATGATCGTAAGCAGGACGGTTAAAGTCGAGTGAGCCGACTCGTTGATCTGTATTTCGTAAGGCGTATGCGGGCGCGGACTGTTGGCGGGGTAGCACGCCACCTTTCCCTTGTTACCCGCGAGCTGGGCTTGCCGTTCGCTTTCCCTGCAGGCGAGCAGGGCCACCTTGGAGTCCGCCGCATGGTAATTGACGGTGCCGTTCGCCATGCGACTCGATGGGACCGGCAGGGGGAATGTACCGAATCTAGCTGCTTGATCGTCGCTCAGGTCAGCCAGGCAATCCGCCAGCCGAATTTTGCATTTTATACAACTGGCGCGGATCGCGCTGGCGATGTTGGTCGAGGTTTTAATACAAGACGGCTTGTCCTGTTGTCCGTCGAGCAGAAAATCGAGTTGCATCTCTCCAGGAACGTCAATCACGACTCGCGGAAAATAGAGCGTTGGCTGAGGCAGGATCATCAGGCCGAGAGCGACGATCGCCAGAGCGATGAGAATAGCGAGAGACCGGCGGGAGGGCTTGCGCTGGAGCCTGGTCGTATGCGAGCCTGCCGGGGTATCGGGACGTAAGGTGTCGTTCATGGTGTATTTTGGTTAACGCCCATATTCCCTTGATAGTCCTGCCCACGAAGGCTCGACGTCAGTTTGACGCCGAATTATGCCCTAGATTTCTCACACGCCCTCGTCCGTGAACAGTTACCGGCAAGCGCGCACTTTCCGGTAGCCCTCGCGCGGGCTTGCCTGCGATACCACGGTAGCTGTCGTGGGCAAGCCCGCTCCTATGCCACGGCCAACAGCGGTATATCGATTTACGAATCCAGCCCATCCCCTGCGCTGGGCCGCTCCAGCGCACCCGACGTCCTCTCCTTCGCGGCTTCAGATCTCGGACGCGGCGATGGCGATGCGTTGGCGTTCGGCGAATTCCTCCGAGGCGTGAACACCGCGCATTTTCAGGGTGTGGTTGCGCACGGCGACCTCCACCAGGACCGCCAGGTTGCGGCCAACCGCGACCGGGATGCGGACTTCCGCGACTTCGACGCCGAGTATGATGCGGCTGCTCGCGGCGATGTTGAGGCGGTCGACCTCCTGCCACTTGTCCGCCAGGCTTAGGCGGATGATGAGCTTGAGGTTTTTTTTGTGCTTGACCGCGGTCTCGCCAAACAGACGGCGGATGTCGAGCACACCCAGGCCGCGCACTTCCATGTAGTCCTGGAGCAGCGTCGGGCAGCGGCCTTCCAGGGTGTCAGGCGAGACGGCGAACACTTCCAGCGCATCATCCGCCACCAAGCGGTGGCCGCGGGTGATCAATTCCAGTGCCAGTTCGCTCTTGCCTACGGCCGGGTCGCCGGTAATCAGCACACCCAGCCCCGAGACCTCGAGAAACACGCCGTGCAGCACAGTGGAAGGGGCCAGGGCCTGGGTCATGAGGTGCGAGAGCAGGCTCATCAGGGTCGGGCTTGGCTCCGGCGAGACGAATAAGGGCGTGGCGCTGCGCTCGGCCGCCTGGATCATGCCTTCGGGCACCGCCTCGCCATTGGCGACGACAACGGCGGCGAGATTGGTGGAGAACAGGTTGGTGATGGAGAGCGCAAGATCGGCCGGGGAGAGCCCGCGCAGGTAGTCCATCTCGGCGCAGCCCATGACCTGGATGCGGTTGGGATGAACGTAATTCAGGTGGCCGACCAAGGCCAGTGTGGGCTTTTGCACCGTGTCCGAGGTGAGCGAGTGCTCACCGCCGCCCCGGCCGGCAATCCAGGTCAGGCGCAATCGCTCTCCGACCCGGTGGAACAACTCCGCGACCGATATCTGGTGGGTGGTGATGTGTTCCTGCTTGTTCACGGCGTCCATTCGATGATGAGGCGATGCAGGCTGGCGGCATCCGGGGCGGCACGCAGGCTGGCGCGGAAATCCGCGTCTGAGAACATGGCGGCCAGTTCGCCCAGTATCTGTAAGTGTATGTCACTGGCGGCGGCGGGGGCCAGGAGCACGAATACCAGGTCGACCGGCTGGCCATCGGGTGCGTCGAAATCGGTAGGGTTCTGCAAGCGCATGAAGGCGCAGGCGGTATCCGCTAGATGTTTGAGGCGGCCATGCGGGATGGCAATGCCATACCCCAAGGCGGTGGAGCCGAGTTTCTCGCGCGCGAACAGGCTGTCGAACACCAGGCCGGCGGCGACGCCATCGCTGGCCTGAACCAGTTGGGCGGCTTGTTCGAACAAGCGCTTCTTGCTATGCACATCGCACTCGGCCAGGACATTGGCGAGTTTGAGCAGAGGGGTAATCAGGTTCATTTCTGGGCCTTGAAAAGGCGCTGGCTCAAGGCGGGAAACTCACCCGCCCTGAGCCAGTCGGTCATTCGGCTTCGACGATCTGGCCTTTTACGCCACCGGATTCGCGATGCACGTTTCCGGATTTCTCCTTGTACTTGAGAACTTGCCGGTTGAGCTTGTCGGCCAGGGCGTCGAGCGCGGCATACATATCGGCGTCGATCGATTCCACGTAAACATCCTTACCGGGGACACGCACGTTGGCTTCAGCCTTGTGCTCGAGTTTGTCCACCGAAAGGATGACCGAGACGTCGATCACCTGGTCGAAATGCCGAGTGACACGGCCCATCTTCTCTTCCACATAACTGCGGATTGCGGGTGTCACTTCCAGGTGATGACCGGTGATGGTGAGGTTCATTGTTGACTGCTCCTTTCTGGTTAAGGTGAACGTCGCAGCGACGCTCGATGCTCCCCCCGCTGGCTTGGCGGAAGGGGGATAGTGGTCACAGCGACTTGCGCTGGTTTGCGGGAGAGATGTTCAGCAAC
>CAISDD010000544.1 GCA_903883985.1 uncultured Pseudomonadota bacterium
CGACCGATGCCGACGAACTTGTACCCAGCTTCGAGGGGGTGTATTTCTGGGACAAAGCGAAGTACCCGCAGCCCAATAGCGAGGTGATCCAGCGCGTCGGCAAGGAGGCCGGCATCAGCGGAAAGACCTCTTCCACGGTTGCGGGTTACGTGCGCGATCACTTGAACAGTTGGCGCCTCTACCACTTCCACGACACCAGTTCCACGTCGCCGATGAAGAAGACGGCGGACGTGAACGACAACCGCTATTTGCGCCCCGACGGCTCGAACCTGGCCGCTTTCCTCTATTACCTGCGCGAGAAACATGAGGCTTCCTACAGCCTCATTCGGCGGACGGTACAGCGCGTCGCACCCTTCTTCGATGATTTTCAGCTGGAACCGCAGAAGCTCAACCCGGACAAAATCCGCCTGGAGTGGCGGCACAAAGGATCGGATGCGTATTTCAATGCGCCTTCGCTTTCGGATGGCACCCTGCGCTTCATCGCCCTGGCCACACTGTTTCTGCAACCCGAGAGCTATCGTCCCTCCGTCATTCTGGTCGACGAACCCGAGCTGGGCTTGCATCCCTACGCCATCACTTTGTTGGCCTCGCTGATCAAGCAGGCGTCGGCGAGTACGCAAGTCATTATCTCCACGCAATCGCCGCTGCTGCTCGATCACTTTCAGCCGGAAGACGTGCTGGTGGCCGACCGGGTGGACGGGGGCACGCAGTTCACGCGACTGGACCCGGCAAAGCTGGCCTCGTGGCTGGAGGATTACAGCCTGGGTCAACTCTGGGAAAAGAACGAACTGGGCGGCCGCCCCGGAATCGAGTGATCCGATGACGCGCTTGCTCATTCATGTCGAGGGCCAGACCGAAGAGGGTTTCGTCAATGAGGTGCTGGCGCAGCACCTCTACGGGTTTGGTTACACCAAAGTTAGCGCCCGGCTGGTCGGCAATGCCCGCCAGCGTGACCGGCGTGGTGGCATTCGCGCCTGGAGCGCGGTACGCAGGGATGCCCTGCGCCATCTGAAAGAGGATGCCGGGTGCCTGTCAACAACAATGGTGGACTATTACGCGCTACCACATAGCGGTGAACGGGCCTGGCCTGGCCGCGCCGAAGCGGGCTTGCTGCCATTTGCCGAAAAATCCGGCACGGTCGAAAGTGCCCTCCTCGCGGATATTTGCGGCGAGATGGGCGAGGGTTTCGCCCAGAATCGGTTTGTCCCCTATGTGATGATGCATGAATTCGAGGGCTTGCTATTCAGCGACACCACCAAGCTGGGCCAGGGGATCGGGCGCCCGGATTTGTCCGCAAATTTCCAGGCCATCCGTGATCAGTTTTCAACGCCAGAGGAAATCAACGATTCGCCGCTGACGGCACCGTCCAAGCGGATCATCAACTTGCTGCCGACCTATGAAAAGCCCTTGATGGGAGCCTTGGCCGTGCTTGAAATCGGGCTCACTGCGATCCGGCAGGAATGCCCGCTGTTTCGCGCCTGGATCGAGCGCCTGGAGCAGTGGCCGACTGCCTGACATGTCGAAAATACCGACGGAACTGGCCTTTCAAAAGCACATCGCGGACTTTCTCGTTCGCGTGCATGGCTATGGCGTGCTCGAACAGGCCGACATCACGGATACCGAGCATTTCATCGCCGAGGATTTGCTCTGGGCCTTTCTCAACGCCACCCAGGCCGACACGCTGAAGAAACTGGCCGACGATTACAGCAGCGACGCGCGCGATGAGGTGTTCAAGGCGCTGCGAAATGCTTTGGCGCACACGCCACTCTGGATGTTGTTGCGCGGCGGCCTGCAAGTGCGCGGGCTGGAATTCCGGTTGTTCTACCCCAAGCCGCGTTCCGCCGAGAGCGCCGCTGTGAAGAAGTACGGCGAAAACCGCATCACCTTTCGCCCGCATTTTTATTTTGGCGATAACAACCAGGAAATCGACTTCGTCCTGTTCCTGAACGGCTTGCCCATCGTGGCGCTGGAGTTGAAGCACGAGAAGAACCAGACGGTGCATGACGCGGTGGCGCAGTTCACCGGGCGCGACCACCAGATCAGGATTTTTCAACATCCTTTCCTCTACCTCGCCGCCGACACCGGCGACGTGAAGGCCGCCACCGACCCGCGCCGGGAACAGAACTTCCGCTGGCACAACACCGGGCTGAACAACGCGGCGATCACCCAGGACGGCAGCGAATACCCGGTGGAGTTTCTCTATCGCGAGGTGCTGGCGAAGGACAGTCTGCTCGAAGCACTGTCGTTCTTCCTGGTCCGCGTGCCGCATCGCGATGCCAAGGACGATGTGCCGGAGCGCCCCGCTTTCACCCTGTTCCCGCGTTACCACCAGAGCCGTCTGGTGCGGAAAGTGGCGGCGGATATTTCGGCGCACTTTGCCGAAAAGGCGGACATCGGCCGCAAATATCTGGTCAACCATTCGGCGGGCAGCGGCAAGACGCTGACCATCTGTTGGCTGGCGGACCGCCAGCACAGCCTGCATCACCCACTGCGGCCGGGCCGCAGTGAAAAGCTGGTGGACATGGTGTTCATCCTCACCGACCGCAAATCTCTCGACACCAATATCAAGGATGAAATCGAGAATTTCGCCCACCTCAAGGACGTCATCGGCCTGGCGAAGAAGGCCGACGATCTGCCGCGATTCATGGCGGAGCGCAGGCCGATCATCGTCACCACGCAGCAGAAATTCGCCTGGGTGCTGGAACAGATCGAGAACAAGCCGGAACTCAAGCAACTGCGCGTGGCCTTCCTGATCGACGAGGCGCACCGCTCGCAGGAGGGGCAGATGGGTGCGGCCATTCGACCGCCGTTCCGCGCCGCCAGCAACCCGGCCGATGCAGCGGATGACGAGGTGCCCGAACCGGACCCGCAGGAACTGCTCGCCAAAATCATCCGCGAGCACGACATCAACCAGATGATCGTCGCCTTCACCGCCACACCCGCTCCGGCGACCGTCAACATTTTCGGCGAGGCGTTCGATACCTACGCGGAAGATGAAGCCATCGCCGAGGGCTACATCGTCGATGTGGCCACCAGCATCATTTCCTACAAGACGCTGTACCACCTGCATTGCGCGGTGGTGCCCAAGCTGGACGAGGAGAAGCTCTACCCGAAAGGCGTGGTATCGAAAGCGCTCCAGAACGTGGCATTTCAGGATGACGGCCTGATCCAGTACAAGGCCGAGGTGATGCTGCGCCTCTTCGAGGCGGACGTGATGCCCCTCATCGGCGGCCGCGCCAAGGCGATGATCGTGACCAGTTCCCGCGTTGCCGGCCTGCGCTATTTCGAAATCATCCAGGAGAAGCTCAAGGAACGCGAGGCGACTTACAAAGCGCTTTATGCCTTCTCGGATTTCACGCATCCCGAAACCAACGCGGCGATCAGCGAGCACGCCGTCAACGCGCTGAAGGTCGGCGAGTTGATCGAGCAGCGTTTCGAGGGCGACGACTATCGCTTGATGATCGTGGCCAACAAATTCCAGACCGGATTCGACCAGCCTTTGCTCGCTGGGATGTTTCTCGATAAGCCGGTGATCGACCGCAACGCGGTGCAGACCGTCTCAAGGTTGAACCGCTGCTTTGAAGCCAAGGACCGGGTCGTGGTGGTGGACTTCACCAACAACGTGCGTATTCCACGGCAAGCTGGACACCCATTCCAGAGCAAGCTGGACACCGATTCCAGGCGAAGCTGGACAGTGATTCCACGGCAAGCTGGACACCCATTCCAGAGCAAGCTGGACAGTCAGAAGTCGCTGCGTAGCACGC
>CAISDD010000545.1 GCA_903883985.1 uncultured Pseudomonadota bacterium
CACAGCCCTTGCGATAGCCCTGACAGGTGAACGAACAACGAGCCCATCATGCGCGAATACCTGTTACTGCTACTCAGCACCGCCATCGTCAACAACGTGGTCCTGGTGAAGTTTCTCGGCCTGTGCCCGTTCATGGGTATTTCCAAGAAAGTGGACACCGCCGTCAGCATGGGCCTGGCCACCACTTTCGTGATGACCATGGCCTCGGCGTCCTGCTGGATGCTGGAACACTGGTTGCTGGCCCCCCTGGGCATGCTGTACCTGCGCATCCTGGTCTACATCCTGGTGATCGCGGCGGTGGTGCAGTTCACCGAGATGGTGGTGCGCAAGACCAACCCCGCCCTGTACCAGGTGCTGGGCATCTACCTGCCGCTGATCACCACCAACTGCGCGGTGCTCGGCATCCCGTTGCTTACCACCCAGGAGAACCTGCCCTTCGCCCACAGCCTGCTCTACGGCTTCGGCTCGGCACTGGGGTTCTCCATGGTCCTGGCCCTGTTCGCCGGGTTGCGCGAACGCCTGGCCCTGGCCCAGGTGCCCGGTGCCTTCGCCGGCGCCCCCATTGGATTCGTCACCGCAAGCCTGCTGGCCCTGGCCTTCATGGGCTTCGCCGGCCTGGTTTGAGGAGGAAACCCCATGTTCATCGCCATCTTCAGCCTCACCGTCCTGGGCGGCCTGCTCGGCCTGTTCCTGGGCTACGCCGCCCGCAAACTGGAAGTGGAAGGCAACCCGCTGGTGGAGGAAATCCAGGCCATCCTGCCCGGTTCGCAATGTGGCCAGTGCGGTTTTCCCGGCTGTGCCGGCGCGGCCCAGGCCCTCGCCGAGGGCGCGGCGCCGGTTACCCTGTGTCCCCCCGGAGGCCGCGAAGTGGTGGCGCAGCTGGCGGCCAAGCTGGGCGTGGAAGTGAATCTCACTGAAGTGAAGGACACCGTGCCGCAGATCGCGGAAGTCCAGGAGGACCTCTGCATCGGCTGTACCAAGTGCTACAAGGCCTGCCCCACCGACGCCATCCTGGGTGCCGCCAAGCAAATCCACGCGGTGTTCCGCGAAGCCTGCACCGCCTGCGGCAAGTGCGTGGACGTGTGCCCCACCGAGGCCACCCGTTTGATCCCGGTGCCGGTGACACTGCAGTCCTGGTACTGGACCCGACCGGAGGGGGCGTGATGCAAACCGCCGAATTCGTAGGGTGCGCCGCGCGCACCGTCTGGGTTGAAGCGGTACGCACAGCGCACCCTACAAGGCAAGGAGCTACGGCATGAATCCCCTCGCGAAACTTTTCACCGGCTTCCGTGCCCGCGGCGGTGTCCACCCGGAAGGCCGCAAGGATCTTTCCGCCGAACCACCGATCCGCCTCCTGCCCATGCCGCCCCTGCTATTCGTTCCGCTACACCAGCACGTCGGCGCACCGGCGCGGCTGTCGGTACTGGTGGGCGACACGGTGTTGAAGGGCCAGTTGCTGGGCGCCAGCGGCGGCAACATCTCGGCGCCGGTGCACGCCCCCACTTCCGGAAAAGTGGTGGCCATCGGCGACTTTCCCTCGCCGCATCCCTCCGGCCTGCCCACCGCCACGGTCACGATCGAGCCGGACGGCCGCGACCAGTGGATCGAGACCAACGTACCGGACGACCCGTTCAGCCTGTCGCCCGAGGAAATCTCCGCGCGCGTTGGCGCGGCGGGCATCGTCGGCCTGGGCGGCGCCACCTTCCCGTCGGCGGTGAAGCTCAACCTGTCGCGTAAGAGCGGCATCTCCACGTTGATCATCAACGGCGGCGAATGCGAGCCCTATCTCACCTGTGACGACCGCTTGATGCGCGAGCGCGCCGACGGCATCGTCGAGGGCATCCGCCTGATCGCCTACGCCGCCGGGGCCAGCGAAATGCTGGTGGGTATCGAGGACAACAAGCCCGAAGCCATCGCCGCCATGCGCCGCGCGGCGGTCGGCACTGCGGTCGAGATCAAGGTGGTGCCGGCCATGTACCCCATGGGCTGGGACAAACAGATGATCCAGGTGCTCACCGGCAAGGAAGTGCCGGCGGAAGGGCGCAGCGCCGAGATCGGCGTGCTGGTGCACAACGTGGCCACCGCCTGGGCGGTGTACCAGGCGATCCGCTTCGGTCGTCCATTGGTGTCGCGGGTGGTGACGGTCAGCGGTGCGGCGGTGACCGCACCTGGCAACCTGGAGGTGCCCATCGGCGCCTTGGCCAGCGACCTGATCAACGCCTGCGGCGGCCTTCTGGTGGACCCGCAACGCCTGGTGCTGGGCGGTCCCATGATGGGCACCCAGTTGCCGCACCTGAACGTGCCCATGGTTAAAGGCAGCAGCGGCCTGCTGGCGCTCACCAGCAAGGAAATCGGCCTGCCCCAGCCGGCGCCCTGCATCCGCTGCTCCACCTGCGTGCGCGCCTGCCCGGTGGGCCTGTTGCCCCTGGAAATGGCCGCCCACATCCGCGCGGCCGACCTGTCCTCCGCCGTCGGACTGGGGCTGAAGGACTGCATCGGCTGCGGCTCCTGTTCCTATGTCTGCCCGGCCCACATCCCCCTGGTGCATTTCTTCAACTACGCCAAGGGCGAACTGGCGGCCCAGGAAAAGGCCAAGTTGCGCACCGAGGCCACCCGCAAGCTGGCCGACGCCCGCAACGAACGCATGCAGCGCATTGTCCACGAGCGCGAGGAAGCCGCTCGCCTGCGTACCGAGAAGAAGGCCGCCGCCGATGCGGCGAAGAAGGCGGCAGCCGAGGCTGCCAACGTGGCGGCAAAGCAAGCGGCTGCAGAGGTGGCGATGCACGCCGCCGCCAAGCAGGAGGAATTGGCATGATCTCCCTCGCTCACGCCCCCCACGCCCACGCGCCCATGACCGTCGGCCAGGTCATGGCCAGCGTGATGCTGGCGCTCACCCCCGCCACGCTCTATGGCTTCTGGCTGTATGGCTGGCCGGCCATCTTCCTGTGGTCGGTGGCCATGGGCACGGCACTGCTGGCGGAAGCGGCTTCCTTGTGGCTGCAAGGCCGCGCCGCCAAGGCGACCCTGCTGGACGGCTCCGCCGCCCTCACCGCCTGGCTGCTGGCCATTTCCCTGCCGCCGTTCGCGCCCTGGTGGGTCGCCGCCATCGGCTCGGTCTTCGCCATCGTGATCGCCAAACAGGTGTTCGGCGGCCTCGGCCAGAACGTGTTCAACCCGGCGATGGCGGCGCGGGTGATGCTGCTGATCTCCTTCCCGGTCGAGATGACCATGTGGGCGGCGCCCACGCCGATCACCGGCGCGCAGGCGCCCGGTTTGCTGCAGTCCCTGGCCATCACCTTCGGCGGGGCGCATTGGGACGGCATGGCCAGCGCTTCCTTGCTCGGCCATGTGAAGACCGAATTCACCCGCGGCGTCGACCTCGCCAGCAGCCTGCCCGCCCACTTCGCCGCCGTGCACGGCGTTATGGCCGATGCCGCCTGGGGCAACCGGGCCGGCAGTCTGGGCGAAACTGCGGGCCTGCTGTTGCTGGCCGGCGGCGCGTTCCTGGTCGTCCGCCAGGTCATCACCTGGCATGCGCCGGTGGCCATGCTGCTGGGGGTGGCGGCCCCCGCCCTGCTCGCCCATGCCCTCGACCCGGCGCATTACCTGGGCGTGCTGCCGCACCTGCTCTCCGGCGGGGTGATGCTGGCCGCTTTCTTCATCGTCACCGATCCGGTGACCTCGCCCAA
>CAISDD010000546.1 GCA_903883985.1 uncultured Pseudomonadota bacterium
AGGCATTCCGCGGCAGGGAGCCGACCATAGCCGCGCTGCTGCGCCACAATGGCATGGCGTGATGCGCGTTGCCAGGTGCACACCCGATAACCCAAAACCATCTCCAGAATGAGCCTATACTCGGGGTCATTGATCAGGGTCATTAGGGAAGACACGTGCGTACTGGTTCAACACCCTGAGAAAATGAGAGCAGCAGCCGAAGCGCGACTCTCGCAATCTCCACCCGTTCCGGTGGCGGCAACGGCCGCTGAGTTGCTACACGAACTCCAGGTACATCGGGTCGAACTGGAGATGCAAAACGAAGCCTTGCGGGAGGCGAGGGACGCCCTGGATAAATCCCTGCAGCGCTTCATGGATTTCCATGAGTTCGCCCCCGTTGCTTTCCTCACCCTCACCGACCGGGGCTTGATCGATGCCGTCAATATAACAGGCACTGACTTGCTGGGTGTGGCGCGTAGTGCATTGCTGCAGAACCCTTTCGCCCGCTACGTCACGCCCGAGGACGCGGACCGCTGGCATCTATATTTCATCAGGGTACTGACACGGGAAGACAAGGCCGACTGCGAACTCACGCTCCAGCGTGAGGATGGCTCCTCCGTCCAGGTTAGGGTCGATGGACTGGCCTTGCGTAAAGTCGGCGAGCCCACCACGGTGCGCATGACCCTGATCGACATCGGCGAAAGAATACGGGCCGAGGCGGCTGCCAGAAAGAGCGAGGCATTCAAAACCGCCATCCTCGATGCCGTGAGCGCACAAATCGCCGTTCTCGACCATGACGGCCTCATCGTCGCGGTTAACGGTGCCTGGAGGAATGCCGCCCTGGAATACGCCGCCGAATCCAAAAAATCGGCTATCCACACCCAGGTCGGCGTGAATTATCTGGCTATCTGCCAGGCCGGCATCGGCGATTCCGCTGAAGGCGCGCATTCGGTCTACGACGGAATCCGCGCGGTACTCGATGGCAGTCTGGCAAGCTTCAGTCTCGAATATCCCTGTCATTCGCCCTGCGAGCCGCGCTGGTTCAGCATGAACGTGACCCCACTGGGCAACGGTGCGGTCATCACGCACACCGACATCACGCAGCGCAAGCGAGCCGAGGACGATCTGCGCATCGCCGCCGTCGCTTTTGACTCCCAGAACGGGATGATGATCACCGATCCCAGAGGCGTGATCCTGCGGATCAACGCGGCCTTCACCCGCTTGACCGGCTACAGTGCCATCGAGGCAATCGGCCAGACGCCTGCGCTGCTCAGTTCCGGCCGCCATGAGCCCATGTTCTATCAGCGCATGTGGACAACGCTGAAGGAAAAAGGCTATTGGCAAGGCGAAGTCTGGAACAAGCGCAAGAATGGCCTGATTTACGCCGAAATGCTCAACGTCACGGCGGTTTGCACGCCCGAGCGGGGCGTGACCCATTACGTCGGCAGCTTTACCGACATCACCGAGGATAAGGAGGCCGAGGCCGAGATACACCGCTTGGCCTACTACGACCCGCTCACCCATTTGCCCAATCGCCGCCTGCTGCAAGACCGTCTGGGCCAGGCCGTCGCCGCCACGGCGCGCAGCGGACTCTATGGAGCCATCTTCTTCATCGACCTGGATCACTTCAAGGTTCTCAACGATACCCGCGGCCACGACGTCGGCGACTCGTTGCTGATCGACGTGGCGCAGCGCTTTCGGGCGGCGATGCGCGAGGGCGACACGGTTGCACGCCTGGGAGGTGATGAATTCGTGGTGGTCATGGAAGACCTGGGCTCCGAGATCAACGCGGCCGCCGCCCTGGCGCTGCACCTGGGCGAGAAGCTGCGCCGGAACATGGACAGCCCTTTCCTCCTTCTTGATGTTGAATACCACTGCAAGCTCAGTATCGGTGTCAGTCTGTTCTACAAGCAGGAGAAGGTCGAGGACTTGCTCAAACATGCCGATCTAGCGCTCTACCAGGCCAAGAACTCTGGGCGGAATACTCTGCGCTTCTTCGACCCGACCATGCAGGCGGCGCTGGATCAGCGCAGCGCCCTGGAGGTGGATCTGCATCAGGCGATCGATAGGGCACAATTGCGGCTTTATTACCAGCCGCAAGTCGATGCCACACGCCGCGTGATCGGTGTTGAAGCCCTGCTGCGCTGGCAGCATCCTGAACGCGGCCTGCTTCCGCCGGATGAATTCATCCCACTGGCGGAAGACACGGGCCTGATCCTGCCGATCGGGCTTTGGGTGCTGGAAACCGCCTGCGCCCAGCTCAAGGACTGGGAGGACCAGGAGTCCACCCGCGATCTGATCGTCGCGGTGAATGTCAGTGCTCGGCAATTCCGTCAGCCCGACTTTGTGGCGCAAGTCGCGCGCGCACTGGAAACCAGCGGCGCTACGCCCACGCGTCTGAAACTGGAACTGACGGAAAGCCTGGTGCTGGACGATGTCACCGACACGATCGCCAAGATGCACGCGATCAAGCAACTGGGCGTCCGCTTTTCCATGGACGATTTCGGCACCGGCTACTCGTCCTTGTCCTATCTGGCGCGCTTACCGCTGGATCAACTCAAGATAGACCGCTCCTTCGTGAGCAACCTGCCCGGCAATAACAACGATGAAACCATTGCGCGCACCATCATCACGCTGGGTCGGGAACTGGCCATGGACGTGATTGCCGAGGGCGTGGAGACGGAAGCGCAGTTGGCGTTCCTGGAACTGCACGGCTGCCATGCCTATCAGGGCTATCTATTCAGCCGACCATTGCCGCTGCAAGCATTCGAAGCGTTCGTGGGGCGGATTTGACAACGCAGACGTAGTAAGTGATGCCGCGAAACAGATTTGGTTTGCCACCGGGCCCTCACCCTGCCCTCTCCCGAAGGGAGAGGGTTCCACCCCCTTCCCCCTCCGGGGGAAGGGCCGGGGATGAGGGCCTGCGCCGGCAGCTTAATGAAGGCAAAATGAGTTACGC
>CAISDD010000547.1 GCA_903883985.1 uncultured Pseudomonadota bacterium
CCTTGCGGGTACAGCGGTTTTGTGCGCCGTTCCAAGACCTTCGCGGGCAATGTGAGCGAAGGCACGACGCTGGAAACGATGTTGACTGGCCTGGGCGTGCCGCCTGGCGCACTGGTGATCATGGATGCCGGCGGGTTTTCCACTGAGGCAACTGAGGGCAGCCTGGCTGGTCAAGCACGGCTATCGATACCTGGTCGTGCGGCGCGACGCTGCTCTAGCGGTGACCATCGAAACAGCGGGGGGGTGAGTCCCTGCGGCTACAGAAGGAGGTCAGCGAAGAGGACAAGGAATTTCGTTGCCATTCGGAAGGCCGAGAGGCGAGGGAAACAGCAATGATGGAGCGATTCTGCACGGCGTTCGAAGCAGGATTTCAGAAGATCGCTGACGTACTCAACAAGCCGCGAGGTGGTAGCGTCGCGACAAAATCCTGGAACGCATCGGCCGACTGAAGGAGAAGAGTCTGGGCGTCAGCCAGCACTACAGTGTGGGCCTGGTGGCGGATGATGCCGGCTTGATCACGGGTGTTATCCGGGAGAAGACACCAATATCAGGAAAGATGGCCACTCATCCTGGCGTTTATTGCCTGCGCAGCAACGAGATGGACTGGGATGAAGAACGGATGTGGCGTACCTACACGGTGCTGACCGATCTGGAGAGCGTATTCCGTAGTCTGAAGCCTGTCCTGAGCGAAGCCGAAGGGAGCGAACAGGGGTGGCGACGGTGCTCCACTCGAAGGAGGATCGCTCCGATGGCCACCTATTCATCACCGTTCTGGCCTACCAAATCGTCCATTCCCTGCTGGGCGCTGCACTCCTTGCTGTCCGGCGAGGTGGTGAGTGGATGCCGCCTTCTTCCTTGCTGCAATATTGCTGCACTTATTGCAGCAATATTGGGTAAAGTGCTTAACCACGGTTAGTCATCAGTATGGTAACCATCTGAATACATTGGTAGGTACCGCGCAACCCTATGGTCTGTGCGGGGTGCGAATAGCGTTCGCAATGCGGACGTCGTGAGTTCGACACCTCCCCTCCCCTACCCTCCTCAACGGAACGGACGAAATAATCATGGTCACACCTCCGCTGCGGGCGGGCACTCATTCCACAACGGGGCTTCGACGCTTGTTCGTTGGCCAGGCAGAGGCTGCATGGGAAAACCTCTGGCCATGAACACGCGGCTGAACATCCTGGCGCTGGAGGACAGCCCGAGCAGCTTCCAATTGCTGCATCAGCACCTGGTTCAGGAGGGGATTGTGGGCACCTGCCAGCGCTGCAACAGCACTGCGGACCTATTCGGCATGGTGGACCATGGTTGGGACGTGGTACTGGCCAACGTTGAGGTAACGGACCTGGGCTTCCGCGACTGGCTCTCGGCGATGCGCGAGCACCATCCGGATCTGCCGGTCCTGCTGGTAGCGAACGACATCAGCCCGGCAATGGTGGTCAACCTGATGCGTCTGGGACTGTCCGATTTCGTCCACAAGGACCGCCTGCATCGCCTGGTGCCGGCCATTCTTCGTGCCCACGATGAGGCACGGGAGCGGGCCGCCCGGCGCCAGGCCGAGGCGGCTTTGCGGGCCAGCGAGGAACGCTACCGCTCACTGGCCTCCACGGTACCCGACGCCATGCTCCTGGCCCGGCCAGACGGCACGATCCTCAACGCCAACCAGGTGGCTTGCGCCATGTTCGGGCGCTCGGAAGAGGAACTGGTGGCGCTAGGCTGCGACGGGGTGGTGGAACCAAGCGATGCGCGCCGGGGGCCGGTGATGGCGGAACTGCGCCAACACTCACAGTGCCACGTCGAGCTGACACTGCGTCGGGCCGACGGCAGCCAGTTCGAAGGGGAAATGTCCCACACCGGGTTCCTCAGCCATGAAGGGGAGGCGCGCTGCTGCATTCTGATCCGCGACGTCACCCAACGGAAGCTGGCGGAAGAACGCCTGCGCCAGTCCGAGTCCCAACTCCACGCACTCACCGCCCACCTGCAGGCGGTGCGGGAAGACGAGCGGACCCGCATCGCACGCGAGGTGCATGACGTGCTGGGCCAGTTGCTGACCGGTCTTACCCTGGACATGGCCTGGCTACAGAAGCGCCTGCACAAGCTGCCGGCCAGCGATCTGCTCCAGTCCATGCTGGACAAGTTCGTCGAGGTTAAGCAACTCACCGACACCATGATCCAGTCGGTGCAGGAGATCGCCAGCGAAATGCGTCCCAGCGTGCTGGACAACCTGGGCCTGTGCGCTGCCATCCGTTTTGAGGCGCGTCGTTTCCGCAAGCGCACGGGCATCACCTGTGGCGTGGAGGTACCTAACACCGATTTTGTGTTGGGACCGGAACGCGTCACCGGGATATTCCGTATCTATCAGGAAATCCTCACCAACGTGGCGCGCCACGCCAGTGCGACTCATGTGGGCATCCACCTGCTCCTGACGGATAGTGAACTGGAGTTGGAAGTACAGGACAATGGCTGCGGCATCACCCTGGACCAGCTTGCGAATCCCTCCTCCCTCGGGCTCCTGGGCATGCACGAGCGTGCCGACCAACTGGGCGGGCGCGTGGTGATCCGGAGCAAACCCGGCACGGGCACCTCGGTTACCGTGGAGATACCGTTATGAACATCCTCCTGGCGGACGACCACGAAGTGGTGCGGCGCGGCCTGAAGCAAATACTGGCCGAGGAGTTTCCCGACGCCGTTTTCGGTGAAGCCGGTACTGGCCCGGAAACCCTGGACCGGGCACGGGAAGCTAACTGGGACCTGCTGGTGCTGGACATCAACATGCCTGGGCGCAGCGGCCTCGAGGTGCTGGCGGAACTGAAGGTCCGGCAGCCGAAACTGCGGGTGCTTGTGCTTAGCATGTCGCCGGAGGAGGAATACGCCGTGCGGGTCCTCAAGCGCGGTGCCGCCGGCTACCTGACCAAGCAGGCGGTGGCTACCGAGCTGGTCGGCGCCACCCGCAAGATCGTCGCTGGCGGCCGCTACATTAGCGTCGTCGCGGCAGAACAACTGGCGGCCAGCCTGGGCCATGCCGAAAATCTCCACGACCAGTTGTCTGACCGGGAATTGCAGGTTTTGCGCCTGCTCGCCGTCGGACGCAGCGTCAAGGAAATCGCGGCCGACCTGTTCCTGAGCGAAAAAACCGTGTTCACCTACCGCGACCGCCTGCGCACCAAGCTTGTGCTCAAGGGCGACGTGGAGCTAGCGCGCTACGCCCTGCAGCACCATCTGGTGGAGTGACGCATCCCGGCCTGTTGTCAGAATCATTCTGACAACAGGTCGGGAATGATTCCGATAGCGCCCCCCCTGGGATACGCGCCAAGATGGCGCCATGAATACGGCCCCCTTGCGCGTTTTGATTGCAGATGATTTCGCCCCCATCCGGCGACGTCTGACCGACATGTTAGCTGACGAGGCCGATGTCACGGTGGTGGGCGAGGCGGCCAGCGTGGCCGGTACCCTGGAAGCGATTTCCAACCTGGCGCCGGACGTGGTCATCCTGGGCCTGATCATGCCCGACGGCCACGGCATAGACGTGCTGCGACTTTCCCTGGCCCAGGAGGCCAGGCCCTATTTCATCGTCCTGAGCCAGGACAACAGCGAGGAGTACCGGATGGCTGCCGCGCACTATCAGGCCCATGCATTCATCAACAAGGCGAGCGAGTTGGCCGGGGTCATCGCCTCCCTCTACTCCCTGGCGCAGAACACAAGGCACGGGGCCAGGCTGGCACCGGGAGACTGGCATGAGTGACAAACACCACATCCTGTTGGTCGACGACGACCTGATGATGACCATGTTGCAGGAGGTACAGTTGGGCACGGAGCGCTACCGCTTCAGCACCGCCACTAACGGCCGGGATGCCCTGGCACGCATCGCCGAAGACAAGCCCGAAGTGATCCTGCTGGATGTGGTGATGCCGGAGATGGACGGCATGGAAACCTGCCGGCGCATCCGGGCCAACGAAGACTATGCGGACATCCACATCATCTTCGTCACCGCCAATGACAACGAAGCCACCCGCCTAACGGCCTACAACGTCGGCGGCGACGATGTACTGGGCAAACCCCTCAATTCAACCGTGATCAACAACAAGGTGGATGCCGCAATCCGCATCCGCCAAATGGTTAAGTGCCTGCGCGAAGAAGTGGCAAGCACCTTGGGGGTGCTCATGTCCACCATCATCACCAGCGGTGAGTATGGCGTGGTGATGAACTTCTTCCGCAACTCCTACGCCTGCAACAACGTGGCCGAACTCGCCGAGGTGGTGCTCAAGGCCCTGGACGAATTCGGCCTGACAGGCAGCGTCCAGTTGCGCAGCGACGACTACATCCTGACACTGAACACCGTGCGCCGATCTAGCCCCATCGAACAGGAGATGCTGCTCAATCTCAGCGTCGGCAACCGGCACATCTACGACTACGGTGTTCGCACCGTCTTCTGCTATCCCAACGTGGCCATCCTCATCAAAGCCATGCCCATAGACGACGCCGAGGCTTACGGCCGGACCAAGGACAACATTGCGCTGCTTTCCGAGGGCGCTGAATTCCGCCTCAAGGCCTTGTGCGGGGAAATCGCCGTTCACAGCCAGCGCGAACGGCTGATGGCCAGCGTTACGGTGGCCAGCCAGACGCTGAACCGGGTCAACGTCGAATACAAGCGCGGACAGTCAGAGATGGCGGAACTGTTCGGCCTACTGGAACAGAGCCTGGAATGGGCGTTCGCCGGGCTGGGCCTTTCGGACGGCCAGGAAGCCGGCATCTGGGATCTCGTCCGCCCCCTCATGAACAGGGCCAGTTCCCTGTACGAGAAGGGTGTCAGCCTGGACATGCAATTGGATCGCGCCCTCCAGGCACTGCGCGCCAGCCTGGAAGAACGGGCCGACCTGGCAGGAGGCCACCTGGAATTGAACCGGCCTGATGCCGGGTATTCCAAACTGTATCCACCTGAATCCCAGGGCCACGCCACCACGCCGCTTATTCCGGGTTCCGCAGCCCGCAGCAATGTGTACTAGCTGTCGTCCATGGCCAGTACAAGCCACTCAACGCCGAAGCTCGAGGTGGCGCATCCAGTACCCGGCATCTGGATAGCGCAAACAGCGTATCGCCCTCGCGAAACAGGCTGCGGCAGGACTGGACGACAACACTAGCTACTTTTGAATCGGTGTAAACATCATGGCGAAGACGATTATGATCATCGACGACTCGGCCTCGCTGCGCCAGGTAGTCGGCATTGCGCTTAAGTCAGTGGGCTACAACGTCGTCCAGGCGGAGAACGGCCGCGATGCCCTGGAAAAACTGGCGAATGCTGCGCCAAAACTCATTATTTGCGACGTGAACATGCCGATCATGGACGGCATCGCCTTTGTCAAGGAACTGAAAAGTCTGCCGGAATACAAGTTCACACCGGTAATCATGCTGACCACCGAGGCCGGTGAGGAAAAACGCATGGAAGGCCAGATGGCGGGCGCCAAGGCCTGGCTGATCAAGCCTTTTCGGCCAGAAGTGGCCATCAAGGCGGTGCAGAAGCTGATCCTGCCCTGATCCGGCCACCCTCTCCCTCTATCAAGAACGCCGAGGATTCCATGTCCATTGGATTCGAATACGACGCCAAGCGGAACCGCCTCGCGGTGCGCGGCGAACTCACCATCCTCCACGCCGCCGAGGCTCTTGCTCATTTCCGCGACCGGCCCGGCCTGGAACTGGATTTGGGTGAAGTAACCGAGATGGACGGCGCTGGCCTGCAGTTGCTCCTGGCGACTGAACGGGACGGCGGCCTGCTCGTGTTTGCTTGCGGTGACGCCGCGGCCGAGGTACTGCATCTGGCCGGCCGGTCCGACTTGATGGAGGCGATTTCATGAGCATGGATCTCAGCGACGCTCTGGAAAGCTACGGCATCGAGAGCCACGGGCTGCTCGACCAGATGGAGGCGGCCCTCCTGGCCATGGAGGCCAACGGTCCGGATAGTGAATCGATCAATGCGGTGTTCCGTGCCGCCCACACAATCAAGGGCTCTGGTGGCCTGTTCGGCCTGGATGACGTGGTGCATTTCACCCACGACGCCGAAACAAGTCTGGATGCGGTGCGTGACGGCCGCCTGGCCATGGACGGCCCCCTCATCGAACTGTTTCTGAAATGCCGCGACCACATGGGTGCACTGGTGGACGCCTCCCTGGTCGGCAGCGTGCCGCCAGGTTTGCTGAAGTCAGGAGAGAGCCTACAGGAACGGTTGCGCACCAGCCTCGGCCAGCCAAGCTCGTCCCAGGCCGACCCGGGGGTATCCGAAGAGGAGATCGAGCGCTTGCTGCTGGGCGTCGGCCAGCCACCCACGTCCCAGGACAACCGGGCCGCAGGCGAAGCCTGGCACATTTCCCTGCGCTGCGGCACCGATCTGTTCCGGGACGGCATGGACCCGCTGGGCATACTGCGCTACCTGGGCACTCTGGGTGAACTGCTCCATGTCACCACCCTCGCCGACGCCCTGCCAGCCCTGGCTGAACTGGATGCGGAATCCTGCCATCTGGGTTTCGAGATCGATCTCAAATCCGCTCTGAACCAGGCGGAAATCGAAGATGCCTTCGAGTTCGTCCGAGCCTTCAGTCTGGTACGCATCCTGCCGCCCCGGAGCAAGCCGGAACAGTGGGCCGAACTGATCCGGGCCCTGCCCGAGGAGGACGACAGGCTGGGTGAGATACTGATCAAGAGCGGCGCGCTGACCCGGGCCGATCTGGCTGCTGCCCTGGGCACCCAGGTCGCTGCCGGCGACATCAGGCCACTGGGCGATATCCTGGTGGAACAGCTTGCCCCCCGTGAAGTGGTGGCCAAGGCACTGGAGAAGCCGGAACTGGAGAAGCCGGCACGGGACAACAAGGTACAAACCGAGAGGCACGTCCGGGTGGAGGCCGGCAAGTTGGATCGGCTGATCAATCTGGTGGGCGAACTGGTGATCTCCCACACCGTCACCTCCTTGCGCGCCGAGGGCGTGGCCGATACGGGTCTAATCGAAGCGGTGAAAACCGCCGGCCGCTTCGTGGAGGAAGTGCGAGACGCGGCACTGGCCCTGCGCATGGTTCCGATCGGCGGCACCTTCGTGCGCTTCCAGAGGGTGGTACGAGACCTGTCACACGAACTGGGCAAGCGTATCGAACTAGTGACCGGGGGTAGCGAGACGGAACTGGATAAGAGTGTGGTGGACCGGATCGGCGATCCCCTTACCCACCTGGTGCGCAACGCCATCGACCATGGCATCGAAAGCGTGGACGAGCGGCTGGCGGCTGGCAAGCCGGCGCAGGGCACACTGCGCCTGGACGCCTATCACGAATCCGGCAGCATCGTGGTGGAAGTCATCGACGACGGCCGCGGCCTTAACCGCGACCGGATTGTCGCCAAGGCTCTGGTCCGGGGCCTCATCGAAAGCGATGAGGGCCTGACCGACCAGGACGTCTACGCCATGATCTTCGAGCCCGGCTTCTCCACTATGGAACAGGTCTCCAATATCTCCGGCCGGGGGGTGGGCATGGATGTGGTGAAGCGCACAATCGAGGATCTGCGCGGCACCGTCGAGGTGAGCAGCCGCCCCGGCGCCGGTACCACGGTGCGCCTGCGTCTTCCCCTGACCCTGGCCATCATCGACGGCTTCCTGGTGGCTGCCGGCGGCCTGCGTTTCGTTATCCCCATGGATCTGGTCGAAGAGTGCGTCGAGATGCCCGAACCTGGCCGGCGCAACTATACGGATCTACGCGGTTCCGTGCTGCCCTACATACGCCTGCGCGACCTGTTCTCGGCTGGCAGCGCAGAGCCCGAGCGCCAGGTCATGGTGGTGGTGGGCTATGCCGGTAAAAGGGCGGGCCTGGTGGTGGACCGGTTGTTAGGCGAATTGCAGACCGTCATCAAACCTCTGGGGGACATCTTCGCTCCCCTCAAGTGGGTGGGCGGCTGCGCCGTCCTGGACATCGGCGAGGTGGGCCTGGTCCTGGACGTGCCGGCCCTGGTGGCCAAGGCGGAACGACGGGAAGGCGCAGCACTGAGGAGCCAGCCATGGCGAGGCGGGATTGCATCGAATAGTGCTAACCGGGGTTTAACAAGCGAGCAAAAAAACGTATATATTTCATAAGCCTAGCCTTAGAGGAGTCTGAAATGAACTGGTTGACCCATGCTGGTGCTCTCTGGCGCCGCGCCGGTTGCAAATGAGGAGACGAACGTGGCCGCGCAGACCGTAACCGGGACGGAAACGACCGTCCTGCAATACCTGGCCTTCTCCCTGGCCGGCGAGGTATACGCCATCCCGCTCCTGGGAGTGAAGGAGATCATCGAATACGGTGGGGTGACACCCATCCCGACCATGCCGGATTTCGTGCGCGGGGTCATCAACCTGCGCGGCCTGGTGGTCCCCGTCCTGGACCTGTCGGCCCGGTTCGGTGAGGGGCGCACCCAGATCGGCGAGCGCACCTGCATCATCATCATTGAGCAGGAAGGGCGCGATCAGGATATGGGCGTGGTGGTCGACGGCGTCAATGCGGTGATCGACGTCGCCCCCGAGGACATCGAACCGCCCCCCTCCTTCGGTGCCCACCTACGTGTCGACTTCATCCAGGGCATGTGTAAATACCAGGACCGGTTTGTGGTGGTGCTAGGTCTGGCCAAGGTGTTGTCGGTCGACGAAATCACCCAGATCGCCGACTCCCTGCAGGAGCGGGACGGGCCGTAACCCTGAGCGCACGCTGATCCGCACGCGTCCTGCGAATTCCCCCGCCGGACACGTCCATGGGCTACTCCAACAAAGGAAGGTTGAACATGACTAAATTGCTTGAACTCGCGATGTCTTTGCTGCGCCGCTCCATGATCGGCACTCGCCTGGCCACGGCCGCTCTGTCCTCCGTGGCTATCATGATCGGCATCAGCGCCATCAGCTACGTCAATCTGAATCATCTCAACGAGGCGGTCCAGGGTATGTACAACCATGAGGTGCAGGCCCTCAACTACATCAAGGAAGCCAATCTCCAGTTCCTGTTGGAGAACCAGGCGCTGCGCAACATGCTGCTGGCCGATGAGTTCGAGCGCGGGCAGTACGGCGCCCAAGTCACGGAGTTCCACCGCAACATGGCGGACCAACTGGAGCATGCCCGGGCGAAATACACCTCGACCGGGGCGAGGGCCTTGCTGACGAGACTGGATGCGGCCATCGACCAGTTTGTGGTGCTGCGCGACAGTCTCCTCAAAATGGCCGAGGCCAGTGACACCCAGGCGGGGGGCTTCGCCATGCGCGAACTGCAGCCCAAGGCAGTGGAAGTCACCTTTCTGATCAACAACCTGTCGCGCCTGTCGGTAAGCGACGCCCAGGTGGCCGCAGACCGAACCTCCAAGGTCATGGCGACGAGTGTCGTTGTGCTGGGCAGTATCACCCTAATCGCGGTGCTGATGGGTCTCGCCATTTCCTTTCTGATCATCCACTCCATCACCGCTCCGCTGACCACCATCAATTCCGCCGCTCGCCGCATCGCCGTCGGCGACCTGTCCCAGACTGTGCACCGTCTCAAAGGCAAGGACGAAGCCTGCCAGGTGCTGGTCTCGCTGCATGTGGCCCAGGATGCGGTCAAGTCGGTCATGGACGACAGTCGCGCCATGGCCCATGCGGTGGCAGAGGGGCTGTTGGAGAAACGCGTCGATACCGCACGATACAGTGGCGACTATCGCGAAATCATAGACGGTCTCAACCGGACATTGGCCACTATGGCGGCCCCTGTGGGCGAGATCCAGTTCGTCATGGGGGCCGTGGCGGATGGCGACCTGACCCAAACCATCGCAGGAACCTTCAAGGGTGAATTTGCCCAGTTGGCCCAGGCTGTGAACGCTACTGTGGCACGCCTGGGCGAGACCATCGGCCAGGTCACGGTAGCGGCCGACTCCCTGACCAAGGCAGCGAACCAGGTCTCTGCGACTGCCCAGACGCTGTCCCAGGCGACTAGCGAACAGGCGGCCAGCGCCGAGGAAACCTCGGCGTCCATGGAGCAGATGAGTGCGTCCATCAGCCAGAACACCGAGAACGCCCGCATCACCGACGACATGGCCAGCCAGTCGGCCCGCGAAGCCAAGGAAGGCGGTCAGGCTGTAGTCGCCACCGTCGAGGCCATGCGCCAGATCGCCGGCAAGATCAAGATCATCGACGACATTGCCTACAAGACCAACCTCCTGGCTTTCAATGCAGCAATCGAGGCGGCACGGGCCGGCGAGCATGGCAAGGGCTTCGCCGTGGTGGCCGCAGAAGTGCGCAACCTGGCCGAGCGCAGCTCCACCGCCGCCCAGGAAATCGGCAGCCTGGCTGCCAGCAGCGTGGAACGGGCCGAGAGGGCAGGCCGATTGCTGGAGGAAATAGTGCCGTCCATCATCAAAACCTCCAACCTGGTTCAGGAGATCGCCGCTGCCAGCACCGAGCAAGCCATCGGTGTGTCCCAGGTGAACACCGCCATCAGCCAGGTCAGCCATGCCACCCAGGCGGCGGCTTCCAGCAGCGAGGAACTGGCCGCCACGTCCGAGGAGATGGCCGGTCAGTCCCAGCAACTGCAAGACCTGATGAGATTCTTTCAGGTCGTGACAGCCCAGGACGCACAGCTCCCTGTGGCACGCCCCTCGCGCGGCACAGATCACTCGGACCGGCGTTTTGCGGCCCGCGCGTCCCTGCCGCAAGACGACGAACCTGACGAGCGGCACTACGTCCGATTCGCCTGATCCCACCATCGCCCGCACCAGGAGGAGACGCACCATGAATACATACGGCATCAATGCCGGATCGAAAGCAGGGGCCAGCAGCGACGCGGGGGAACGGCCATGAAGGTCAATCTTCCCCTCACCGATGTGGAGCGGCAGTACAGCGAAAACGAGGTGTTGATCTCTGAAACCGATACCAAGGGCGTGATCACCACGGCCAACGCTTCCTTCTGTGAGGTCGCTGGGTTCAAGGAAGACGAACTGGTCAAGGAAAGCCACAACGTCGTGCGCCATCCTGACATGCCGCCTGCGGCCTTCGCCGACCTCTGGCGCACATTGAAGGCAGGCATGCACTGGTCAGGGCTGATCAAGAACCGCTGCGCCAATGGCGACTTCTACTGGGTCAAGGCTATGGTGTCACCGGTCTTCGACGGCGCCACACTGCAGGGCTATCGCTCCGTGCGCAAGCGCCCGTCACGGGACGAGATTGCCGCCGCTGACCAGTTGTACCAACGCATGAAAAGCGGCGAAAAGATCGAGTTGGATACCGTGGCGGCACGGCGCAAACGCGCGGGCCTGCTCGGGTGGGTATCGATCCAGTTGCGTTACTGGCTCCTGGCCGGGTTCTTCACCCTGAGCCTTGCCCTGCTGCCGGTTCTGACCCTGGCTGGCGTAAAGGCCGGGTTGATCGCCAACGTGGCCGGCGGCCTCGGCCTCCTGGGCCTGACACTGACCGCCTGGATCAGCATGCGCACCAGACGGGAATTCAGCCAGGTGGCATCAGCCATAACGCGGTTTGAGCAGGGTGAACTGTCGGCTCGGGCCGCGTGCTTCGGACGGCACGAACTGGGGCACCTGGCCCAGAACTTCAACCAGGTGGCGGACATGGTGGATTGCGCCCTGGGCGACGTGGCCCAGGTATTGACAGCCATGTCCAAGGGTCGCTTCGACCGTCGCATCGTGACGACCTTCCACGGCGATTTCCTGCGCCTCAAGAGCGCCACCAACGGCGCCCAGGACAACCTCGCCACTACCTTCGAGGACTTTCAGAGCATCCTGGCCGCTATGGCCCAGGGTAATCTATCCCGCCACCTGAGCGCCGACTACCAAGGCGAATTCGCCCGGCTGGCCGAGGCGGTAAACGCCACCGTCACACGCCTGGCCGCCACCATCGGTCAAGTCACCGATGCGGCCGACTCCCTGACCAACGCGGCCGGCCATGTCTCGGCCACCGCCCAGACCCTGTCCCAGGCAGCCAGAGAACAGGCCGCCAGCGTCGAGGAAACCTCGGCATCCATGGAACAGATGAGTGCGTCCATCAGCCAGAACACCGAGAACGCCAAAGTCACTGACGCCATGGCAGGCAAGTCCGCCGAGGAGGCCAAGGAAGGCGGCCAGGCAGTGGCGGTCACGTTGGGGGCAATGCACCAGATCGCCGGCAAGATCAAGATCATTGACGACATTGCCTACAAGACCAACCTCCTGGCTTTCAATGCCGCAATCGAGGCGGCACGGGCCGGCGAGCATGGTAAGGGCTTCGCCGTGGTGGCAGCAGAAGTGCGCAACCTGGCCGAGCGCAGTTCCACCGCCGCCCAGGAAATCGGCAGCCTGGCTTCCAGCAGCGTGGAACGGGCCGAGAGAGCGGGCCGACTGCTGGATGAGATGGTGCCTTCCATCCTCAAGACCTCCAGTCTGGTGCAAGAGATCGCCGCCGCCAGCGTCGAACAGGCCATCGGCGTATCCCAGGTGAACACCGCCATCAGCCAGGTCAGCCTGGCCACCCAGGCGGCGGCTTCCAGCAGCGAGCAACTGGCCGCCACCTCGGAGGAGATGGCCTCCCAAGCCCGGCACCTGCGCGACATGATGAACTTCTTCTCTGTGCCTACTCGCACCCAGCCGGCCCGGCATCGGCTGCGCAACGTCGGGGTCGGGGTCACGCCGCGTCTGGCTGCTACCTCGGGCGGTGGTTGCGACTTCGATGCGTTTGTAGCGGCCCACCAGACATGGAAGTCCAAGCTGCGCCATGGCATCCGCGACCCCAAGGAGCTCGCCGCCCTCAATCCCCAGGAAGTTGGCCGGGACGACGCCTGCACCCTAGGCAAGTGGATCCACGGCTCGGGCAAGGTCTACAAGAGCGACACGGAGTACGTCCAGTTGCTGCACCACCACGCCGACTTCCATCGCTGCACCGCTGACGTGGTGCAATTCTGCCAGGACGGCGAACTGGCAGCGGCAAGGTCCTTGATGAGCGAGCGATTCTCGCCCCTGTCGGAACAGGTGGTGGACCTGATCCAGCAGATGAAGAATCATCATGGCCGGCATGGCGATGGCGGTCAGTAGAGGCCGCGCACCGGCAGGATATGGGCAGCGGGCGTGACCCCCCCGCCCCCTGCCCCCTCGCTCCCGGAAATCACGAACCAGGAGTTCAAGGCGGTCCAGCGCTTCATCTACGCCGCCGCCGGCATCTCGTTGTCCGACGCCAAGAAGCCCCTGGTTACCAGCCGGCTGGCCAAGCGTTTACGCGCCTGCGGCCTGGCCGATTACGACGCCTACCTGAAGCGGGTCCAGGCGGACAGTGTGGAGCGCCAGTGGGCCATCGACCTGCTCACCACTAACGAGACTTACTTTTTCCGCGAGCAGAGCCATTTCGACTTCATGTGCAGCGACGTGCTGCCCAGACATCAGCGCGACCACACTTTCCGCGCCTGGAGTGCAGCCAGTTCCAGCGGCGAAGAGGCCTACAGCATCGCCATGGTACTGGACGATGCGCTGGGCCAGGCGCCATGGGAAGTCGTGGGCACCGATATTTCCACCCAGGTGCTGGAGCGCTGCAGCCAGGCCCGCTACCCCATGGAGCGAGCCCAACTCATCCCCGGATACTATCTGCGCAGCTACTGCCTCAAGGGTACCGGGCCGGAGGACGGCTTCCTCCGGGTAAACAAGAGCTTGCGCCAGCACCTGCGCTTCCTGCACGCCAACCTCAACAGCGACCTGCCAGCATTGGGAGAATTCGACCTGATCTTCCTGCGTAACGTGATGATCTATTTCGAAGCGGCCACCAGGCATTGCCTGATCCAGCGCCTGGTGCGCCATTTGCGTCCCGGGGGCTGGCTGTTCATCGGCCATGCAGAGTTTCTGCACGGTTTCGACGACCAGCTTCGGCTAGTGAGCCCGTCCATTTACCAGAAGCACTGATGCACAAGCCCGAGAACCTGCTCGAAATCCACCTGATGCCGGGCGAATTCCTATTCGGCGACGCAGATACCCGTGTACGCAGCCTGCTCGGCGAGGGCGGCATCTTCACCCTCTGGCATCCGCACCGTCGCATCGGCTGCATCAGCCATTTCCGCGTCCCTTGCCGAGCCACGGCCTCGCCCAGTCTCGATCCGGCCTGCGCGGAAGAGGCACTGACCCTGGCCATGGTGGAGATGTCCCGGGCGCTTACTCGGCCGCGGGAATACGTGGGCAAGCTGTTCGTCCACGACGGTGCCGAGGCGGCCGCCTTGCTGGATGGGGTGAGCGATCTGCTGGACTTTCAGGACATCAAGCTGAAGGTGCAGTACCGGGGGCGGGGCAACCTGGTGTTCGATGTCTGGAACGGCGAGGTCTGGATGCAGAAGCAGGCTCCGCCCCTGGCACTGGCGGGCAAGCCTCCCGAGACCATCTTCGAGGTCTACCTGCACACGGGAGAGTGGTACTTCGGCGACGAGAACACGCGGATCAAGACCCTGCTGGGCTCCTGCGTATCCTTTACCCTGTGGCATCCTGAGCGCAGGATAGGCGGCATGTGCCACTATATGCTGCCGACACGGGGCGCAAGGTCACACCGAGGCGAACTGGACGGCAAGTACGGGGACGAGGCACTGGAGTTGCTGCGCCATCAGATCGAGAAGGAAGGTACTCGGCCCCGGGAATATGTGGCACGGGTATTCGGCGGCGGTTCCATGCTGGACATCAGCGGCATCAACCTCTGCGAGCGCAACGTGGAAACCGCACGGGAACTCATCAAGCATTACGGTTTTCGGGTGGGGGGTGAATGCCTGGGCGGCATTGGCCACCGCAACGTGGTGTTCGACATCTGGAGTGGTGAGGCGAGGGCGGCAAATGAACTGCGCAGCCCAAGCTGTCTTTCGGAAGCCGGAATGAAACTAAACTCAACTGCTTTTACCGTCTCACGGGGCTGCCCGCAGGCACATCGATTCGGCCAAGGGGTATCAACATGAGCAAGATCAAGGTAATGCTGGTGGACGACTCAGCAGTGGTCCGCCAGGTTCTGCAGCAGGTCCTGGAGCGGGACAGCGACATCCAGGTGATCGGCGCCGCGGCAGACCCCCTTTTCGCCCTCACTCGCATGCAGCGCGAGTGGCCGGACGTGATCGTCCTGGACGTGGAGATGCCGCGCATGGATGGCATCACCTTTCTGAAGAAACTGATGGCGGAGCATCCGACGCCGGTGGTGATGTGCTCCAGCCTCACCGTCAAGGGTGCACAGACTACCCTGCATGCCATGGCAGCAGGGGCGGTTGCCATCGTTGCCAAACCTGCTGTGGGGGTCAAGGAATACTTGGCCGATGCTTCCAACGATCTGGTCAGGGAGGTGAAGGCGGCGGCCCAGGCCAACATGCGCAATGTCCGGGTGCGCAGCCCCATGCCCCAGCAGCCGGTGGCGGCCAAGCTATCGGCGGATGCCGTGCTGGCGGCCGCACCCCAGGCCACCCGGCACAAGACCACCGAGCAGATCGTCGCCATGGGCACCTCCACCGGTGGCACTCAGGCCTTGGAGGAAGTGCTGACCCGCCTACCGCGCACTTCGCCGGCCATCGTCATCGTTCAGCACATGCCGGAGAAGTTCACCGCAGCCTTCGCCCAGCGCCTGGACGGACTGTGCCAGATCGAGGTGAAGGAAGCCGCCGACGGCGACCTGGTTCTGCCCGGTCGCGCCCTGATTGCCCCCGGTGGCCGCCACATGGTGCTCAAACGCAGTGGCTTCCGGTACCAGGTCAGCGTCATGAAGGGGCCTCCAGTGAACCGCCACTGTCCTTCCGTGGACGTGCTGTTCCGCTCCGTGGCACAGGTGGCCGGCCGCAACGCACTGGGCATCATCATGACCGGCATGGGTGATGACGGCGCCCGTGGACTAAAGGAAATGCGTGTGGCCGGCTCTGCGACTTTGGGTCAGGACGAGGCCACATGCGTGGTCTATGGCATGCCCAAGGAAGCCATGAAGATGGGCTCGGTGGAACGGGAACTGGCGCTGGACGCCATCCCTGGCGCCATTCAGGAGTTCGGCCTGGCGCGGGACGAGGCCCTGCGCCGGAAACCCCAGGGCGGAGGCTGATGCCCAAGCCGGCAAAGCCGGAACCATACAGGCTGGTGCAACGCTGAATTCGTGTGACCTTCGTAGGAGCGGGCTTGCCCACGGTACAACGGCGGCATTCGCGGCGGAACGTGTCAATGAAACTGAAACACCGGCGGCATGAGTGTCGATTTTCAGTGGGAATTTTTTTGCGATCTTCCTGTGGGTTAACCCAGGCGGCGGTGGGCAGCTTGGCAGCTTTAGGGGACATTGCCCTTGAATCGCTTCGGGTTGGCCAGGAATGCGGCATTCCGGGTTTCCTAGCTGACGCAGCAAGCCTGTTGCCTGGCCATCGCTTGGCCCCGCTCAGCCCCTGCAGCACGCCTCACAAAGGGAGGGCGTCACGCGGGCGGAGGCCAGGTACAGGCGCAGGTTCTTGATGTCCTGTTTGCCGAATACGCTGCTGTGATGCGGATGGTGCAAGATACCCTCGATGCCGTTGAGTACAACGCGGTA
>CAISDD010000548.1 GCA_903883985.1 uncultured Pseudomonadota bacterium
AAAACGAGCAGCCGGCGCATGGATCTACGCGACGGGTTTATCCTAGGGCGGATTCGGCGTCCGGCTGCTCTGCCAGTCTAAAGAGCGACTTCAGTTGGCGAAAAGATAATACAAGGGCGTATAAGGAAAACCGCTGGACTGGTTGCCGTGTTTTTCGTTGGCCTGGCGGTAGGCCTTGAAGCCGGCCAGGGGATTGTCGGTGAAGTTGTTGGGAAGGTTCTGGTAGAGCTTCCAGGTGACGCCGGCGGCTTCGAGGCGCTCGGGGTAGGTCGTCCAGGTGTAGCCCTCGCTCGAAGCGTCAAGTGAGTCGAACTGGTTGGTGATGGCGGGACCGCCGTTCGTGCCGCTGGGATCGTTGGTGCCGGTCCAGTGGAACAGGCGGTTGGGATTGGTGCTGCTGTGGATGCCGCAGTGATAGGCATCGCAGACGGTGAAGGCGTTGGCCAATGCGAACTGGAACGGCAGTTCGGCTTCCGTGTAGTAGCCCATGGACTGCGGCTCTTTGTAGGTGGGCCACTTGCTGAGGCGGCCGTTGTCCCAGGCGTTGTGCGCATCGCCCCAGCCGTGCGGGGTGCCGTTGACGCGCTGGGCGTTGCCCTTGCTCATGTCGAGGTGATACGGCAGGAGGATGCGGGAGCTGCCGGATTCATCCAGCTCCTGTTGCCAGACGGTACGGTTGTCGGGGAGCGGAATGGTCATGCGATCGCCGAAGCCGCGCACGCCCGGCAGGGTGCCGAAGTAGTGATCGAAGGAGCGGTTTTCCTGCATCAGGATGACGACGTATTCGACGTCCTTGATGGTACCGGTGAGGTTGTTGGCCGGGATGGCGAGGGCGCGGCGGATGCTGGCGGGGAGCGTGGCGCCGAGGGCGGCGCTGCCGGCGAGCTTGAGGAAGTGACGGCGATCGAGCGGGCTCATGAGCGGCGCGGCTCCGGCTGGGCGGCGCAGGCCAGTTGCGGTTTCGCGGCTGTTCCCGCCGTGGCGGCGGCACCGAGGACGGGTTCGGGGGCGCAATGCAGGGCGCTGGCCGGCGGCGGGTTCGAGGGCGGCGGCGTGGTGCTGCCGGAGCCGGTGCTGTTGGCGGGCGTGGTGCTGCTGCCGCAGGCGCTGAGGGCGAGAAGCACTGTGAGCGCGATGATCGGGATTGCGGAATTCGGCCGGCGCGAGCTGGCTCGATATGCGGTGGTCACCTTTTAATGCTCCCCGTTGTTGGCGACGGCTGCGTTTGGCGCAGTCAAAGCGGGGAAGCGTAAGTGGCGACTGCTTCAGTCGAATGACGGATGAATCACGACTTGATGACGACGGGATTTCGCGTGCATCGGAGCGGATTTTTCGGCAGATCTTTCGACCGCACAAACGAAAAAACCCCCCGACTTTCGTCGGGGGGTTGTTCCGTGTTTAGAGCCTGGCAGTGTCCTACTCTCGCATAGTCATCGCTACACTACCATCGGCGCTGAGTCGTTTCACTTCGGTGTTCGGGATGGGAACCGGTGGTGCCAACTCGCTATGGCCGCCAGGCAAACTGACTGGAATGCCGAGCTACGCTCGTCACTCCGAATTGGGTTGTAGTCAAACAAAGTATAACTCAAAGCCTTGTTCTCAAAGCCTCAGATACTTAACAGCTAAAAATGCTTGAGTGTTATATGGTCAAGCCTCACGAGCAATTAGTACGCGTTAGCTACGTGCATCGCTGCACTTCCACACCGCGCCTATCAACCTTGTGGTCTACAAGGGCTCTTAAGGCAGATTAAATCTGCGCGAGATCTCATCTCGAGGTGGGCTTCCCGCTTAGATGCTTTCAGCGGTTATCCCGTCCGTATTTAGCTACCCGGCGATGCCACTGGCGTGACAACCGGAACACCAGAGATACGTTCAACCCGGTCCTCTCGTACTAAGGTCAACTCCTCTCAAAT
>CAISDD010000549.1 GCA_903883985.1 uncultured Pseudomonadota bacterium
CACTTCATCGTCGCCGATGGCGAAGGTTTCTCCTTCTGTGAACGAGGATGGCTTTGACCCGCGCGCAGGTTTCGCGTATAAAGGCGGACTTTCCGTATTCGTGTAGCAGGGGTAACAATCATGGCCCGCGTATGTCAGGTCACCGGCAAAAAGCCGATGGTGGGTAACAACGTCTCCCACGCAAATAACAGAACCAAGCGTCGCTTCCTGCCCAATCTGCAATCCCGCCGCTTCTGGCTGGAAAGCGAGAGTCGCTGGGTGCGTCTTCGCGTGAGCAACGCCGGTCTGCGTCTAATCGACAAGAAGGGCATCGAAACCGTCCTGGCCGACTTGCGTGCGAGTCGGTCTACTGACATCGCGCAGTAAGGAGAACGATCATGGCGAAAGGCGGACGTGAAAAAATCAAGCTGGAGTCCACTGCGGGCACCGGTCATTTCTACACTACTACCAAGAACAAGAAGACCATGCCTGGCAAGATGGAGATCAGCAAATTCGATCCCAAGGCGCGCAAGCATGTAGCTTACAAGGAAATCAAGCTGAAATAAGCTGGTTTCCCTGGGGACGTCACGCGCTAACCTTGCAGTTGGCATGGACGCTTCCAGCGGTAGAAAAAGGGCAGCCTGCGGCTGCCCTTTTTCATGATCGTAACAGCCACGAGCCGTGCTCCCTCACCCTGCCCTCTCCCGAAGGGAGAGGGTTCCACCCCCTTCCCCCTCCGGGGGAATGGCCGGGGATGAGGGCCTGCCGGCAGCTTAATGAAGGCAAGTTACGCGACATTACCTAGTGCGAGGAAACCGCGCCCATGTTGCGGTCCATGGTCAGTTGGTAACTGCCCGGGGTGGTTTCTCGCCCCATCATGCGCAACAGGGGTACCAGGTCGCGGCGGGTGGCTTCGGTCGGGGTGGCGGTGATTTGGTAGACGGACTTCTGGTTGGGAACCCAGTGGCCCGATCCGTCGAGGGAGAGCGGGCCGGCCAGCGTCATGAGACGAAAATCCAGACCATTGCCCTGACCGCTCAGCAGCAGTTGATAGCTTCCCAGTGGACGGATGCGGCTCAGGGACGAGCCGGCACCCTGCCATGCCACCTGCGCAGTGCCGCTGGTTCGGCCTTTTTCGAGCAGGACATCCTTGGCCTGCAACAGGCACTGGCCGCTCAGATCCGCCGCGCGCAAGGTGGGCGAGAGCACTCCCAGCAGGGTCGCCGGCAGTTGCAGCCGCGCCGACTGGATGCGGATTTGTCCCGGCTTCAGAGCCACATCCAGAACAGTGGCGCCATCCTGGGCGGAGCGCATGACAAGGTGCAGTTGCAGCGACAACAACTCGCCGAGGGCGACATCCCAGTTCACCGGTGCCAGGGTGACGGCTTCGCCGCTGGGCTGGACCGCCTGAAGGGTGCCCTCGCCTCGCCAGAGCGATCCTTGGGTGGCGGTCATGCCCAGCGTACCAAGGCTCGCGTTTTGCAACAGAGCATCGAGCCAGGTGGCCGGCAGCATCGCCAGGTAGGAGCAGGCCAGTGCCAGAAGCAGGCCTGCCGCCTTCAGCGTGCGATGCCAGTGTTGTCTCATGGTTGGCCTCCTTGCAGGGTCAAATCCAGGCTGGCCAAGCCGGGCTGTGCGCTAGTGATCCGGCAACGCACGATGCGGATGCCCTGTGCCTCGATGCCGGCCAGCCACTCGCTCCAGGCGGATGTGGCCAGCGGCTGAGTGGAAAGCTGAATCTGCTCGCCCGCCATCGCGTTGAATTGCTTGAGTTTTCCGACCAGACCGAAGGCTGCGGCCGTAGCCTTTACCCGCTGTTCCAGGCTGCCATTTCCGGTGGAACCCAGGCGCCCGCGCAAACGCTCGATCTCCGCCGCCTGCATGCGCATCAATCTGAGTTCCGCGCGCTGAGCCGGTAGGTGCAAGGCCAGCTTCGCCCGTGCCTGGCGCAGCGGCTCATATACGCCGCCGTAAGCCAGCAGGAGGAGCAGCAGCAGGCCGCCCACGAGCAGTGTCTGCCGTTCTCTGGCACTGCGTGCGGCAAGATAGGCGCGCAGCCGCGTACCCAATTCATTGTTCATGATGAGTATCCTTGCTTGAGGGTCTTATCGTCAGCCGAATACCCTTGTCCTCTTGTGCGCTGGCGACACCCAGCCCACGCATGGCCGCCGCCGTCTGCAAACGCGTCAGCCAGGCCGCGTCGGCTTCGTTCAGGGAGACGCTGAGTACACCGCTTTCATAACTCAGGCTTTGCACCTGGGGACCGGCGGGCCAGACTCGGCCAAGCCGGCCCAGCAGGCCCACGCAGGCGTCGGCGGAGGGATTGCCGGCGGCGGTGTGGAGTTGTTGCAATCGTTCCGCCATCTGCCATGCTGGGTCCACCACAGCAGCGTGGGCCGGCAGGGCGCGCTCCGCCAGTACCCTCGCCTCCTGCCGCAGGCTAGCGTCCTCGTGCGCCAGCATCGTCCAGTCCAGCATCAACCCGGCAAACTGGATGACCACCAGCGCGAGGGCACCCCAGGCCAAAGGGCGTAAGCGCGTCCAGTCGAGACGATTGCGGCTGGACGCGTGTTTGCCCTGGAGCAGGTTGGGCAGAGCCGGCCAGGCAGCGCTGCGCCAGTCCCATACGCCGACGGCTTCCACCGGCAGTCCCAGGGTCGCGCGCCATCGCGCCCAGTCCGGACCCCCGTCGCCTTGATAGACCTTGATCCCCTCGGGGGGGGCACGTTGGGCGAGGGCCAGGCTCAGGCCAACCGGGGGTTCGGACTCGTCTAGCGTCATGCCCTGCGCCAAGTCGAATCGCGCCAGGGTATCGTTGCCACGCCAGCCGACAGACCAGCTTCCCTGCGACCAGGGCAACAGCAGGTATTCGGGAAGGGCGGCATCGGGGCGCAGGCCGAACGCCGCGAGCCGAGACAGAACACGGCCTAGCCAGGCATCCTCGATGACGGCCAGGGTCGATACGCCGTCGTCGCGGCGATCCATCAGCACGGCATGGATGTCGTCCGCGTCCACCAGGGTCATCGCTTCCGCCGCAGCGGCGAGCAGAGGGGCCAGGCGCCGTTCGGGCAGATCGGGCAAGCTTGCATTGAGGCTGAGCACCAGTTCGCCCGCCAGCACCAGGCGGCAGAGCGTCGCCTTGGGTGGCTCTTCCAGGCGGGCGCCGCTGGCCTGGAGACGGCCCTCGTCATCCAGCAGTGCCCAGGCGCAGTCCATCCCGTCGAGGAAGGCATCTCGCCGCAAAAAGATGCGGAGTTCACTCATAGCTCGGCCCTCCAGACCAGGGTGGGGGGCGCTTGTCCCCCGCGTTGGTATAAGACCTGGCTGCCTATGGCCAGGCGCTCGTGGCGAATGTTGGCGCGCACCAGAAAATACTGACTGGACACGGAGAGGCCACCCGGGACGGTCAGTCCGTAGGGCAAGGCTTGCTGGAAATCCTGGATGTTGCGGTAGTAAGCTCGATCTCGCTTGGCGACGATGGCGTAGGCATCATCCAGACTTAGCCCAGCGACCAGGGCACTGAGCACCTCGGCGGGGGCGGTATTGACGTTGACCGCCGTCTGGGTGGGCAAGGCGGTCACGAAGGGTTGGAGCACGGAGAGGACATGACGGTCGTAGCCTTTGACGCGTAGCAGTTCATTTACCCTGACCAGGGGGCGATTACCGGGCAGATAGGGCGGGGACAGCGCGACATAATACGCGGTCTCGGCACTGTCCTGGCCCAGTGGAAGGTCATCGGCATCGATCCAGTCGGCTGCGGTCATGGCCAGGGTTTCAGGAAGACGCAGCGCGCGCAGGAGCTTGCTAAAGGCGGCTAGTTGCACGGGGTCGACCTTGCCATTCACGACCAGATTGTTCAGGTTGAACAGTCCGTCCTGGTCTTCGATCCTGCCCGAGACCCGGTAACCCTCGGCTTCGACGGGGGGCAGTTGTGTGGCCCAGGCCTCGCCACGGTAGTCCACGCTGCTGTGCTGCGCATCATCCTGTAGCACCGATGCCGCCCACTGATCGGTCGCGCGCAGCACCAGTCGCGCCTGATCCTGGAGCCTGAGGGTGTCGAGGCGGCGCCATTCCACCTGGGAGCGAAACATGAAACTGCTGGCGGCCAGGGTGGCCATGGCCACCACCAACATGGCCACCAGCACGGCCGCACCGTCTTGACGCAGCATCATGGGCCGGTCATTGCACACGGAACACCCGCCGGATGGCGGTTCCGTTGGCGGTGGTGATGCCTAGCTCCACGCCGCGGGGAAATATCTTCCCGGGCGAAGACTGCCAGCCCGGCTGCCACCGGCCCAGCTCATCCAAATAGCGAAATGCACAGGCGTTCAGATTATTCAGCAGAGCCAGTCTTTTGGCCTCTAGTAGCGGATTGTTCTCGTCCGCCCAGACCAGTCGTTCCAGTGCCCTCCCACCGCAGCGATAGCCTATGCGCCGCAGGGCCTGATCCGCATCGTCCGGCAATTGACGTACCAGGTCGAATTGCATCGAACCATCCTCGTTCAGTTGGATATGGAAACTGCCTGTCAGCGGAAATCGTGGATCGGGCCGGGCCACCGCGCTTGCCAGGTCCGTATCGATGCGCGCAAAGGTGCTGGCTAGCCCGCGCCAGTGCTCCATCTCCGCGCTGGCACGGCGCTGCGCTTCGAGCACGGCGTCGAGCGCGCGGAAGGTCACCAGCGAGAACAGCGTCAGCAAGACCAGCGCCACCAACACTTCCATGAGGGTAAAGCCGCGCGAGCAGGCGGTACTCACTGCGGTGGAATTCACGCTCATTGCGGCAACGTCAGAAAGGTCACGCTGCTTTGCAGCGTCCGTCCCGGCTCCTCCTGGCTAGACACCAGTACGTTGAGGCGGCGAAAGCGGGGATTGGGCGTGCCTTTGACCTCCTGGCGCACCAGGAAATGGCGGTTAGCGTAGACCTCCTCGCTGCTGCTGGTGTCGGGTGGGGGCCAGTCGTGTCGCGCCGTGCGCTCCGCCACGATATTCTGGGTCAGCCAGAGGGCGAGCAGGTGATCGCGGTATTCGCCCACGGCATCTGTGCCCACGCCCGTCGCGCGCAGGGCCGCAGTCAGGCCGATGGCGACGATGGCCAGCGCCACCAGCACTTCCAACAGGGTGAAGCCGCGACCGCGGTTCATGGGCCTTCCCCCGTGGCGAGCGTAGAACGGAAACGCCCTTCCGTGCCGCTGACCAGGGCATGGGCTTCTCCGGAAGCGATCTCCAGCGTAAGCGCATGCTCGCCATCCAGCTTGACCCGCTGTCCTATCCGCAGTGGCATGCCGTCGACCTGGATGGCGCGGATCACCATACCACTCGGCAGCGAGCGCGGGTGCAGCAGGTCGTCTCCGGTGACGACACGCCATTCCGGTCCGGCGTCGGTGATTTCCCTGGCCTGGAATTCGTAGCCGGCGTCGTTCCCGACCCAAGCCAGCGGGGCGCCGCGCGTGTCTGACTCTTCGCTGGCCATCCCCAGGAGTGCAGCCAGACGATCCCCCTCCTGGCGCACGGCCGAGCGCGGGTCCGGGCGCAGGGCGATGACGACCGTGGCGAAACCGATGGCCATGATCACCAGAACCACCAGCAATTCGAGCAGGGTGAAGCCGCGCTGGCCGCCCCGCGCGTGCTGCGAGCCGGACTCACTGCATCCAGGAGCCGATGTCCGCATCCTTCCCCTCTCCCCCAGGTTGTCCGTCCGCACCCAGGCTGTAGACGTCGATTTCACCGTGGCGACCCGGGTTGAGATAGAGGTAGGGGCTGCCCCAGGGGTCTTTGGGCAGCTTTTCCAGGTAGCCGCCGCTCTTCCAGTTTCCCGGTATGGGTTCGATCACGGGCTTCGTTACCAGAGCCTGCAAGCCCTGCTCCGTGGTGGGGTAGCGAATGTTGTCCAGGCGGTACAGCTTGAGAGCCTGAACCACGCTGGCGATATCCTGGGTCGCCGCCATGGCGCGGGCGTCATCCGGCCGATTCATGATCTTGGGGGCGATCATCGCTGCAAGCACTCCCAGGATGACCAGGACGACCATGAGTTCGATGAGGGTAAAACCACGCATTATTTTCATATCCAACCTTTCAGTGCACTAGACGATTCATGTCGATGATGGGTTCCAGGGTGGCCAGCACGATGACCAGCACCACGCCACCCATGATGAGGATCAGAAGTGGCTCCAGCACCGCAGTCAGCGCGGATAGCCGCGTTTCGGCCGACAGTTCCTGCTGTCGTGCGGCCTGTTCCAGCACCCGTGCGAGTTCGCCGCTGGCCTCGCCGCTGGCCACCAGATGCAGCAGCATGCCAGGGAAGACTCCGCTCTGTTTCAGGGAGCGGCTGATGTTCTGCCCTTCGCGCACGCGCGCCGCCGCATCCGCCGTGGCGCGGCGAAACACCTCGTCATCCAGGGATGCGCCGGCGTAGCCCAGGGCGTTGATGATGGGCACGCCGCTGCCCACCAGCACGGACAGGGTATTGGCAAAACGGGCGCTGGCCAGGCTGCTGCGCAAGCTGCCGATGATGGGCAGGCGCAGCAGGAAGTGGTGCCAACGCAGTCGGATCGCCTCTATGGCCAGCAGCCGACGCGCGGTGATGCCCCCGCCCACCGCCAGGATCAGCCCGACCCACCAGGTTTCCCGAACGAGGTCGGATACCACGATCAGCGCACGGGTCAGCCAGGGTAGCGTCTGCCGCGACTGCTCGAACACGGCGACCACCTGGGGCACGACATAGGTCAGCAGCACGCCGATCACCAGGAAAGCCACCAGGGTGACGATGATCGGGTAGATCAGCGCCACCCCCACTTTCTGGCGAAGGGCCTGGCCACGCTCGAGATATTCGGCCAGCCGCTCCATCACCGGAGAGAGCGCGCCGGCTTCTTCTCCAGCCTGGATGATGGCGGCGTAATAGCGGGGGAAGGCGCGCGTATGGCGGGCGAGGGTATGCCCCAGCCCCTGGCCGGCCAGGACATCCTGATGCACGCTGGCCAGCACGGCGCGCAGTTTGTCCGAGTCTTCCTGCTCCACCAGGGCGGCCAGGGCGCGTTCGATGTTCAGGCCCGCCATCAGTAGGGTGGCGAACTGGCGCGAGAACAGGGCCAAGGCCAGGGTCGGGATGTGGCGATCACTCTTGCCTGCCGCGTTGGGGGCGTCGCGCGCCACCACTTCCTCGGGAAGCAGACCCTGTTCCCGCAGGCGTGCGCGCGCCGCGCGGGCGTGCTCCGCCTCCATCTCGCCACGGTGACGCGTGCCCTGGGCATCCAGCGCGACGTAGCGCCAGACACTCACCGAGGCACCCCGTCAGGGCAGCGACTGATCCCTCCCTTTCCCAAAGGGGGGTTAGGGGGGACTTGTCTTCCGTTGCCCGAGCCAGCCCCAGATGAATCCCTGATGAAGCCCCTACCCTTCGGTACCCCCGCCCCCATTTGGAAAAGGATGGAGCCAGCCGAACAAACGTGGTGGGCACTCATGCCGCCTCCCGCGTGACCCTCAGCACTTCCTCGATGGAGGTTTCTCCCGCGAGCACCCAGCGCAGGCCATCCTCGCGCAGCAGACGCATGCCGTGGCTCGCCGCGTACTGGCGCAGCAGGTGCTCGCCGGCGTCGTCATGGATCAGGCGTCGCAGCGATTCGTCCACTTTCATGAGTTCGTAGAGGCCGGTGCGGCCGCGGTAGCCGGTCTGGTTGCACTGCTCGCAGCCGCAGGCAAGATAGGCCTGTGCTGGCGGCTCGCTGCCGCTCAAGGTTGACCATTCCTGGGCGCTGGGCGGGTAGGCCGTCTTGCAATGCGGGCAGAGGCGGCGCACCAGGCGTTGCGCCAGCACGCCGATCAGGCTCGAACCCAGGAGAAAGGGCTCGATGCCCATGTCCTTCAAGCGAGTCACGGCGCTGACCGCGTCGTTGGTGTGCAAGGTGGCGATCACCAGGTGGCCGGTCAGGCTGGCCTGGACGGCGATCTGCGCGGTTTCCAGGTCGCGGATCTCACCCACCAGGATGACATCCGGGTCCTGGCGCAAGATGGAGCGCAAGGCGCGCGCGAAGCTCATGTCGACGCGGGCATTGACCTGGGTCTGGCCGATGCC
>CAISDD010000550.1 GCA_903883985.1 uncultured Pseudomonadota bacterium
CAATCAGTCGCCAGGTGCAGATAGCCGCCGACCTTGAGCTTATGCACCAGTCGCGTGACGAAATCGGGCTGGATCAGGCGCCGTTTGTGGTGGCGCTTCTTGTGCCAGGGGTCGGGGAAGAAGATGTGGATGCCGTCTTGTGAGGCGTCCGCCAGCATATGCTCGAAGACCTCCACGGCGTCGTGCTGGATGATGCGCAGATTACCGAGGTCGAGCTCTTCGGTCAGCTTGAGCAGCGCGCCCACGCCGGGTTCGTGGACCTCGATGCCAAGGTAATCGATTTCCCGGTGCGCGGCGGCGATGTGGGCCGTGGCGCTACCCATGCCGAAACCGATCTCCACGACGCGGGGCGCAATCCGGCCGAAAACGGACTCCAGGTCGAGCACTTCTTCCTGGTAGGGCAGCAGGAAACGCGGCCCCAATTCCGCGAGGGCACGTGCCTGGCCGCTGCCCATGCGACCGGCGCGCAGCACGAAGGAGCGGATGCTGCGTAGAGGTAATGTGTTCGACATCGCGTTGTCAGGTTCCGATGATGCCTACAGTGGGGGAGGAGGGGCCTGATAGACCTTCTTCGGCATGCGCCCGGCCAGATAGGCTTCGCGTCCGGCTTCCACGGCCTTCCTCATGGCCGAAGCCATCAGAACCGGGTTTGCGGCACCCGCGATAGCCGTGTTCATGAGCACGGCATCGCAGCCGAGTTCCATGGCGATCGTGGCGTCGGAGGCCGTACCAATCCCTGCATCGACGATGACCGGCACCTTCAGCCTATCGATGATGATCTGTAGATTCCACGGGTTGAGGATGCCCATGCCGGAACCGATCAGCGAGGCCAGCGGCATCACGGCCACACAGCCGATGTCTTCCAGTTGCCTGGCGATGATCGGATCGTCGCTACAGTAGACCATGACCATGAAGCCCTCCCCAACCAGCACCTTGGCGGCCTTGATGGTCTCGACCATGTTGGGGTAGAGGCTTTGCGGATCGCCCAGCACCTCCAGCTTCACCAGGTCGTGGCCATCCAGCAGTTCGCGCGCCAGGCGCAGGGTGCGGATGGCATCCTCTGCCGTATAGCAGCCTGCGGTATTCGGCAGATAGGTGAACTGGCTGGGAGGTAAGGCATCGAGCAGGCTGGGCTGGCCGGGGTCCTGACCGATGTTGGTGCGGCGGATGGCGACGGTGACGATCTGGCTGCCTGCCGCGTCGATGGCGGCGCGAGTCTGCGCGAAATCTCGATATTTTCCGGTGCCGACCAGCAGTCTGGACGCGAAGCTGCGACCGGCGATAACGAGCTCATCCATGTGTTTGGCCTGTAGTGGTTGAGGGAGTGGGATGGACTTAGTCGCAGCCGACGGCGACCACGATTTCCAGTCGATCACCCTCGTTCACGACGCTTGCCGCATGCTGGCTCCTGGGCACGATCTCGCCATTTTTCTCCACGGCGACGCGTTTTCCCGTCAACTCGAGCCGCTCCAGCAGTTCGGACAGGCTCATGGATTCGGGAAATTGGCGCACCTGGCCGTTGATATGGAGCATGGTCACTTTGAAAATCCAGCCAAATCGGGTAAATTGCGAGGCGTGAGTTTAACAGGCGGGTGTAGTTCAATGGTAGAACGGCAGCTTCCCAAGCTGCATACGAGGGTTCGATTCCCTTCACCCGCTCCAGTGTTTACGCGGGTTCGCTGAAATTTTCCGCTCCGCAAAACCTGAAATCCTGTGTCGGGTTGATCTGCGCGCCTGCAATTGTGTCTGGCGTTGACCGGCCATCAGTGTGTCCGAGCCGTTTTTTCGCCCCTCCTCGTTGGATTCGTCGGCTAGCCTGGCGCGCGAGTCGTAGGATGCACAGAACAAAATCAAGCGAACGCTGGTACCTTTCCATAAGGACCTGGCGACCCTGTGCCTCATGTCTGCGCTACAGGGACTCGCCAGTGCTGCTTCAACCTGCCTGGGGTGGCTTACATCACTACCCCGCGTGAACGGGCGCTGACCGCACTATGCCGTGACTTATTGAGAAGGTACTTGCCTACGTTCAGACTTCCTGATCCAGACCAGGATTTAGGCGGTTAATTCTGGAAGTGGGTTGGCATGATGTTCGCTTGAAATATTGCACGGGTGCGCAGCCGCGCAACGTAGCGAGCAGGGACGACGATGAGCAAGGCGCCGGGATGCTGGAACTGAATGCGACCTGGATGGCGGAAGTAGAAGCCGCTTCTGCTACAGTATCCGTGGCTACAGCGTTTCATTCTTGTCTTCGACCGTGAGGGCTCCACGGCCAGTCTTTTCTGCGCCTTGTGGGAACAGCGAATCAGCGCCATCAGTTACCGCAAAAATGTCAGGGGTACATGAGTTGACTGTGTCGTGTCACGCGGGTTCACCCAAAGGGTGGGCGTGATCGAAGGCGCAAACCTCAATATGCATGGGCCTCACGGGGGAAAATGAGCGGTCACCTGAGGATTCAAGGATGATGAAGTCGTGGGGTTTGCTGAGCTTGCTGACGCTCTCCGCCTGGGGCGCGGTGGATATCAATACGGCCACCTTATCCGAACTCGAAGCGGTGAAAGGTATCGGCCCGAAGAAGGCGCTGGCTGTCGTCGCCTATCGCCAGCGTCACGGCCCATTCAAACGGATCGAGACGCTGGTCCGGGTCAGGGGGTTCGGCCAGGCCAGCGTAGCAAAGTTGCAGGGGAAATTGACGGTGAGGGATCACGGCGAGGACGCCGCTCCCAGATCGAGGTAGGTCAACCTGGGGCTCCACAATTCGCGGCGCGACGCGACTGAATGCTGTGGCAAAATCTGCCAGAGCGGCGATCCACGCGGCCCCACCCAGAGAATTTCATGCCAGGCACCCTGTTCATCGTCTCCGCGCCCTCCGGGGCCGGAAAATCCAGTCTGATCAAAGCATGGCTGGAGCGCGATGCGGCGATACGCCTTTCCATCTCCTACACCACGCGAGCGCCCCGCCCGGGTGAAGTCGATGGCGTGCACTATCACTTCGTCGGCCGCGAGGAATTTCAGGAACGCCTGGAGCGGGGAGAATTTCTCGAAAGCGCCGAGGTCTATGGCAACCACTATGGCACTTCTCAACCATGGATCGAAGCCGAACGTGCCGGCGGTAGCGACATCCTGCTGGAAATCGACTGGCAGGGTGCAGCCCAGGTGCGCCGCCTGGTGCCCGATGCCATTTCCATCTTCATCCTGCCGCCGTCCATCGAGGCACTGCATCGCCGCCTGCAAGGCCGCGGCAGCGACAGCGTGGAGGTGATCGCGCGGCGCATGGCGACCGCACGCGAAGACATTGCCCAGTGCCTGGCATTCGATTACCTGGTGGTCAACGACCTGTTCGAGGACGCGCTGGAAGACCTCGTGGCCATTGCCCGCGCCAGGCGCTCCTGCATACCTATCCAGGCGGAACACCTCGCGGGCCTGCTGCAAGCGTTATCTTCGCGCTGAGCCACCCGCGGGGGCTCAGTGGATCAAGCTCTTGAGTTTTTTCCTGAGCTGATCTTCCACGCTATCCGGCTTCGCCGGAAGCGGCAAGGCGGCTGCAGG
>CAISDD010000551.1 GCA_903883985.1 uncultured Pseudomonadota bacterium
AAGGCCACCAGATCTTCCTGGGACAGGGGGCCGCGACCATCGTAGTCGTGGCGGCGCGCAAAGTCGGCATTGTTGAGGCGGGCGTAGTAGTCCTCCTGCCTGCGCGCGAGGCCGCGCATCGGTGACCACAGCCCCTGGGTCAGGCCCAGAGCGCAGAAGACCAGGTGCGAATGCAGGCGGGCCGCACGGCCGTTGCCATCGCGGAATGGGTGTATCCACAACAGGCGATGGTGTGCACACGCCACCCCCACCACCGCCTGCTCCAGGCCCGGCAGCGCGCGATATCGGGCTGACCAGGCGGCCAGCAACCCTTCCACTTCCTCCGGTGGCGGGGCCACGTGCCGGCCGGCTGCGACGTGCCGAGTGCGCCAGGCACCGGGGACGATGATCTCATCCCCTTCGTCGGTAACGCGGTCGGCCTCGGGCAAACGGCAGTACAGGGCGGCGTGGATGTCGCCGATGAAGGCCGGGTCATAGAGTGTCTGCCGGGACAGTCCGGCCACCCGCGCCTCCAATTCCCCCTCGGCGTCCATGTGGGCGACTGCCAGGCGCTGCTTGCGGGCCTGCTTGGCGTCGGCGTCATACTGGTTGGCCAGAGCACGTTCGATGTCCGCCGGCCGGGTGTGCTGGCCCTCGATTTTGTTGGTGTAGTAGGAGTTCATGGCCCGCAGGCGCGGTGCCAGGGCAAGGGCAAGGGGCTGGCCAGCATAGGCGGAGAGCCGGTGGCAATGGGACGCCAGCGCAGCCGCCTGCTCCAGCAGAGGGCCGAGGACACGCTCTTCCGGGAAAAGGGGTTGAAAGACGCCGATATCTGCCATGGTTTTGATCGCGTTCAGTTTCCAGGAAGGACACTTCACTGGACAGTTTATTGGACGCTTACGATATGCACCATCATATTGATGTAATTAGTTTATCCATCCAGTTATGGATAGAACGTGGACAGTTCAGTGATGACTCGTGGCGAGTCTTCCAGTTGAGCATGCCACCCTGGACGCCGCCAGGTGCGACCGCTGCAAGGGCATCTGGGCCGAGCCTCATCAGCATGCAACGCGAGATAAGGCCACGATCAGCTTCGCTACTTGAATGCCGCGACCAAGCCTGTGTCCTGCCTGTGAACTTCCAGAGCATCCTGGCGGATCGACGACCTTCGATCCGGTGCCGGGTGCCGGGCCGCAATACCGCCTGTGAACTGTGTGTGCACTGCCATTGGTCAGCACCCACCCTGTCGGCAATCAACCGTTTCCAGTAAACCGCTAGTCGCCTTTCTGTGACCTACGACTTGTGAAGGCGACTACGTTCTCCTGACTGCCCTTGCTGGCCACAGCTCCCATCGCCGCCGCCTTCTTGAGCAGATCGCCGAAGGTGCCAGGTGTCGCCTCCAGGGCCGCCAGCTCTTCCCTGAACGGTTCATCTTCGGCAAGAACACCAGCCATCACCTTCATCTGGACAGCGTGGTTTCCAAGCGCCTTCATGTTCGCGGTAGCCATCTGTCTTGCTACGAATCCTTCCACCTCTTCCAGAACAACCCGCCGCTCGCCGCACACCTCGAAGCAAGGCAACTCGCCCTGTTCCAGAAGCTCATCCACCTGGTCGGGCTGGAGTCGCAGGAACTCGGCCACCTCGTGCGGCGTGAGGATGTTGGTCATGTCTTGCCTTTCAAGGTTGCTGATCAATGCACTCTAGCACCCCTTGGAAGCGTTCTAAGTGTCTGTTTTAACGAAAGAACTGTCAGCGCGTTTTGTGGCGGTCGGAGTTATCGAGAAAAAATGGCGTTCTTGATTATGGCAATAATCATGAATGCGGGGCGGTAGCCGAACGACTTACAAATCGGGAGAATGTGCCGGATACTTCCTTCGAACCGGAGGGCAGTGCTGACCGTGCCAACGACCATGAAAACGGGTTTCACACCGATAACGCTGGACGATTATGTGGAGGAACACCTGCATGCCAATCCCGGCGTTGAGCGCGCCACACTGATCCAGCAGTTGGAAATCGCGATTGGCGCATACCGCGCCGGCGCCCGCTGTCAATGCGGAGAGCCGATATGGATTATCGGCTCGGCACAGGCCGGACTGGGTTGCTTTGCTTGCATCACCGGGCAGCCAAACCCGGACCACGACTACGAAATCGATGTCGCCGATGACGACACGACCAACTGACCCGCGCGCCTGTACCTCCTCTCTGTCCATAGGCTGTGCCAGGCGTCTGGTGGGTCTGGCAGGTTCGCCTTGGGCTGATAAGTGATGGGATTATCGTCACGTATATTCCTGCTCGACCAGCATGACGACCTGTATCGCCTGCCAAGCAGCTGGTTTGATCAGATGCTCCGGGATCCAGCAAGCCATCCCTTGCACCGTTTCGCCGGGAGTCGGGTGCGTATGACAGGCGTTGTCGTCGAGCTTCTGGACCGCCAGGCTATTCGGGTCATTTGGAGCACATTCAGTCTTCTCACCTTTGACAGCGAAGGAAGCTTCGACCCTGGCCCATTCGACCGCCATCAAAGAGCCCTTGCGGAGCTAGGGTTGGCTCCGCTCATCGCTGAGACCAGACACGCTGTGACAGTCATTGATGCAGCCAGCCGTTTCGTCGCCCAGGGTGGGAATTGGGCGCCGTCGAGAACTTTGGCGGATCGTATTGAAGAGGCCGCTCTGGGGCGAGCGAAATGTCAGCGCGTGTAGCTGCAGGTTGTGCTCCAACCTCGGGATGGGCAAGCCATCGCACAGCGTGTTCTCGATATGGTTTCGAGGAACCTGCTGGTCGCGGCCAGCGGGGAGGCTCACTGTAGGGTAGCGTCTGCACTGGCATGCTCTGGGCTTGGTGATCTCCGGGTTGCGGCTAGAAACAGCAACGCGACCGATGCTTGCGACGAAAAGCTGAAGCTCGCTCGGGACAACCTGAACGACGACTTTAGGGGCTGTCGGACCATTACCGACCCGCTCCTGCCGCCCGGGTCTCGACATGCCCAACGTCTGAAGCCAGGGTGGAGCCACCATAGGAAAGTTGCAGGTGTCAGGCGGGTTGCTACTGGCAGCTTACTACTCGTCAAATGATGCGGAATCTGCACAGGCACGCGCAGGCAGAAGTTGCACATCGTCACCGACGGCAATCACGCCGGGCTCGATGACGAAGGCGTTAAGTGCAAGCTTGCCTTCAAAGCGTTGGTAGATGCTCCGGGTGATTCCGTTGTCCTGGACCAAAGTGTCGGGGTCGTAGGCAGTCATGATGCAGCGCAGGCGCAAATCCTGAACACCAATGAGAACCTTGCCAATCCGGAGGCACGCCCCTGGCCAACTGCGTTCGCTCAAACCGTCTACCCCGTCGATAACGATGTTTGGACGCAAGCGGCGAAGATCGTGGCCAAAGGCCGCGACCGCGCCATCGGTGGCCACCAGCAGTGGAAGCACATCAAAGCGCTCAACACCGTCGTAGCAAACCAGTCTTGCACCTTGCCCGGCGATGTCCACGATCTCGGCAGCTACGTCTGGACTATCCCACGGGCGACCGTCCACCATGACCACATCATCCGCGGCCAATGAGCCCTTGTGGCCCAGAAAACGGGGATGTGAACGCGAGGTAATCACCCGGCCCAGCACGTTCTCGACGTAAACGATCCGATCTCCTCTGATCCCAAGCGGCCCCACATCTGCCTGTAGCAACTTCTCCCCTCCCATCGTCTTGACCGGGTACCGCCAGATCTCCGCGATCTTCATAGCTACCTCCCCGCAGATTGCCAATTCGAACGACAAGAAGTTGTGTTCTGACACCACAACGATGCGGAAGATTCACGTCGAGGCTTGCAAGGCCCAATCTTGCGGAGGACATGCTCACGTTCCGCAGGCGCGACGCAAAGCAAACGGTGCAGACATGCCGATGCTGTCAGAACTGCTGAGGGCGCGACCTGCGGAGGTACGACGGTCATCCAGAATCGTGCGGGCTTGGCTCAGCAACGCGTCGGCACCCTGAGTGCGTTGACTGGCTCCTACCGAAACAACCCCAGGAATCCACAGCGTTTGGCCTTGGTCCCCGGCTTGATATATCGAGCCGTTTCGCGGATGAGCGCACCGATCAGATCGATGTCGACATCAGGCTGGAGATCATCGACCGTGCCCTTGTTACCTGTCGCTGCGATATGGAGCCTATCTCCCTCCCAATCGACAACGGCCTCATTACCACAATGGCGGCAGTACACATGATCGCCGGTCCGGTGCTTGCGCTTCACCACGATGGTAGGGCCACATAAGGGACATTCCTGCAACGGGATGCCTGGCTCGCTGAATCCGACCACGGCATCGAGCGCGCCGGCCTGACCCAAGGCCACGAATCGGCTCCCCAGTTCGCGGTCGAATTGGGAGCCCAGATTGGCTTTTATGATCGAAAGCGCTTTCGCTACCGGCATGCCACGCCGGTACGGTCGAGTGCTGGTCATCGCATCGAAGGCATCGCAAATGCCGACGACACGGGCGTCGATCGTGATGTCTTGGCCGCTAAGGTGCTGTGGATAGCCGTTGCCATCGGGCGTTTCATGGTGCGAGAGAACGGCAGCGCGTGCCAGTGCCGCCAGCGGATGCCCCGACAGCAACCGATTGCCGACTTCGGGGTGGGTTTTGATTACCGCGTACTCTTCGTCGGTCAGGCGGTCCGGTTTGTTCAGGATGGCATCCGGTACTCCGATCTTGCCCAGGTCGTGCAGAAAGCCTTCCAACGCGATACGCGCAACCTCTGTGTCTGGCAGATGGATATCGCTGGCCAGAATCCGGCTGAATTGGGAGACGCGCCAAAGATGCCCGCCGGTGTAAGGATCCCGCGCCTCCACGAGCGACGCCATGACGTAAAGGCTCTGGAGGAGTTCGTCGATGTGGTTCATCAGGCAGACCTGTCCTTCTTCCAGTTAAACGTACACATCCAGATTACCGCCAAGCGTCCCCCCAGCGGATTGGATCGTTGTCGACCGATGAGCCTCGCCAACCGATCCGGTCACGTTTGAAACCCCCGAAGCCTGTCCCTTGCCTGCAGGGAGATTCACTTCGGCGACCAAGGGGCCAGTTTTTCCGTCGTGGCTGCCGCCCGTTGCAATCCGGCGTTGTAATTCGCTGATCCTGCCGGACAGGTCCGCGATCCTTGCCTGGCCTGCGGGTGTCTTGCAGGTGGGACAACTCTCGAGGTCAGCAAGTTGGTTCCGGTATTGGTCGAGTTGAGCACTTAGGCCGCGAGACGATGCGATCCCGCCGGAATCCGGGTACAGAGCGGGGCCGATTGCGTATTCCGCGCAACCTGGACACCCATTCCAGGCGAAGCTGGACACCGATTCCAGAGCAAGCTGGACAGTGATTCCACGTGAAGCTGGACAGTTGGAGCATAGCGACGCGGGGT
>CAISDD010000552.1 GCA_903883985.1 uncultured Pseudomonadota bacterium
GACAGCCACTCGACTACTGTGCATGTCAGGAAATGCGGCTTATCCGGTTCCAGGATGACATATCGGCTTCGGCTCATGGCCTTGCTCTAGGTCGGGACGCTGGAGCGTCCAAAACTGCGTTCCCACGCTGGAGCGTGGGAACGATAAACCCCCTTCCCCCTCCGGGGGAAGGGCCGGGGATGAGGGTCTGCGCCGGCAGCTTAATTTTATCGTTCCCACGCTCCAGCGAGGCCTCGTTCGCGAGGGGGATTACAGCCGGGCGGGGTCAACAGCGCGCAAGTAAAGCCAGCATGATCGCCAGGAGCGAACCAAAGAATCCGTTAACCCAGAACAGACGGGTGGAGTAGTGGCGGTTTTTCCGGCGGGCGTCCAGCCAGCGAACACTTTCCCCCAGCGTGACCAGCATGATGACCACCAGGAGCGGGGAGAGCGTGTACAGAATCGCCAGGCGGAATTCGCCAAACTGGGCTGCACATCCGCGCAAATCCATACGAACACCGGCACTGCGTGTGTAGATGTATATGATGGCTAGCAGCATGCCTAGCAGGTACAGAAACCAGGCCACAGCCAGCCGCGCGTGCGGGTCCCTTGCAACCCGAACTACGTGCAGCATCACGAGGTAAGGTTGTTTGAGTATGGCGCTGCAAAATCGTACACATCTGCGGGTAGTAATCATGAATCGCCAGTGGGGAAAGTTACCTACCTCGGCAACGATACCACGAACTTCGCGGCGGGGGCCGCGCGGCAACGCTCGTCAAAGGTAGAGAGGCGCCATCCGGCGCCAGTAGGCGCCGCGATGGGCTCGGCCCCTCCAGACATGAAACTTGTGCCCGATTCCCTTGGCGTGGAGCAGTGCGCTCAGGTGACGGTTGTTGGCGAGGAACGGATCGTCTGCACCGATGACGATCGCGGTCTCCATGTTGCGCAGAAGTTCCAGACGCCAGGGGGTCTCCAGGTTGGGCAGGAAGTGGGTCGGGGTGTGGAAATAGATATTTTCGTCATAGTAACCGTTGAACAGGTCGTTGAAGCTTTCCACGTTCAGGGTCAGGTCGTAGCGACCAGAAAAAGCGACCATTTTCTGAAACAGGTCAGGGTGCCTGAAGGCGATGTTGGCCGCTTGGTAGGCGCCGAGGCTACAGCCATGGGCGATGGTGCAAGGATGCGGATTCTTCCGTCGCATCAGCGGCAACACTTCGGCGAGGAGGTATTCCTCGAACTGGATGTGGCGGCGGATCCGGTCCGCGGGCTGGCACAAAAGGCAGTAGAGGGACTCCGAGGCGATGCTGTCCACGCACCAGAGCTGCAAGTGCCCCGCCTCGATCTTTTCCGACAGGCTGCGCACCAGGCCAAGATCTTCGTATTCGTAAAAGCGCCCGTCCCGGGTGGGGAACACCAGCACCTTGGGGCCGGCATGGCCGAACACTAGCAGCTCCATGTCCCGCTGCAGGCGGGGGCTGAACCAGCGGTGATATTCGCGGTTCATGGCTCCATCAGGAATTTCGCCGCTTCCCGAGTCAATTCCCGTTCCTGCGCTTGCCTGCCGGGGTAATCGAAGTGACCGGCCTTTAGCAGGAACAGGCGTCGCCAAGACGCTGGAATCGCGTTGTAGATGGCGAATTGCCCGGGTGGGGGGACAGCCGGGTCGAACAAGGCGGCCGCAACCAGGGTTGGGATGCGCAGATTGCGGGCGGCGCAAGCGGCATCGTAGTAGGTTAGGGTTTTCATGACGTCAAAGGAATGGTGCCGCTGGTAGTTGCGCACGGCATCGCAACTACCAACGCAGGGCAGCACCATGCGCAAGCCGTGATGGCCGAACGTGGGTACTTCGATGTACAGGTGGCCGATGCGCCTATCCCAGGGGGTGGCGAGCGCGCCGATGCCGCCGCCGAAGCTGCTGCCTTGATAGGACAGGTGGCCCGCCACCTCGGGAAACAGGGCAAGCAAGGCGGACACACCCAGCCAGAGATCCTCCACGCAGCCGCCCAGGATATAGCGATCGCGGTCCTCAATCTCATGCACGACATGGAGGGCCGGGTGTGGCGAAATACCCGCGACCGGGCTGGCTCCCATGCCGCGGAAGCAGGGGAACAGCAGCGCGGCGTCATCCAGGCCGAAGGGGGCAACGGGTAAGGCCCTTCCCCCATAGCCATGGCCGATGAGCACGCCACGCCGGGGCGGGCCGGCCAGCGGCAGCAACAGCCAGCCACCGATCTCCACTCCATCCGTGGAGTCGAAACGCAGTTCATGCACCGTGTGATTTCCCAGCACCTGGCCAGTGGAGCCCGTGCGCGGCCTCGGCGCCTGCGCCATCGCTGCGGCATAGCGGCGGCGCCAGAAGTCGGCGAAATCCGGTGGCGGCGTCGGTGGCACGACGTCCAACAAACGGCCCAGATCCATGCCGTAGCAGGGGTCGAAATCATAATCGTGGACGAGCGCTTTGCAGGGCATGGGGTGGGGCGCGGCCGCGCGAACTCAGCGCTGGCGCGAGATGGCGGTATCCACCAGGGTGATCAAATCCGCTTCGCTCTTCACCTGCGCGACTTCCTGCGAGGTGACCGTGTATCCATGCGGGCCGGCGATAGCTTCGTAACGAGGCACGCGCGCGTGGAACAGGCGCGGGAAGACCCAGCGGGTGAAGTCGTTGGGATCTACCTGGGCCACGAACCCCAGGCCCTTTTCCGCCATATAGAGCGGCAAATTCTCTGCCAGGAAAGACGGGCGGTAGTAGAGCGGCTTGGGGTCGGATTGCGCGCGGCGGATCAGGGTCTCTTCTTCCTCTCGCGTGGTCACTTGGATGTAGAGGATCAGAGTGTGCTGAGCGAGCAGGCTGATCACCGCGTCGTCTTCCAGTTCGCACAGGCTGCCGCCGACATCGTTGACGAAATGGGCGTAGCCGTAGATTTCCTGCGCCTTGCGGATGAATTCTGGAACGTCCCGCATGGCGGCGATCTCCGCCTCCCGGTACATGCACTGGCGGCGACTGAATTCGGGCAGAGACAGGCCGCCGTGATCCGGGTCGCCCAGCTTGCCGACGAAGGACAGCACCGGGCCCAGATCCTGGATCTTGATGTTGTTGCGGATATCGATCCAGTCGTGGCGTAGTAATTCGCGCAGGAACGGCACTTGCATTGCCTGCTGCTTGATCAGATCGAGGATGGGTTCATCGAGATAGCGCGTGCCGATGCGGTAGTCGCCGGAATAATGGAACCAGTCGTGGCGGCGCAGCAGTCCGGAGAGGTAGGTCTTGCCGACGCCGGACATGCCCAGCAGCGTGATCTTCTTGTGCTCCCAGGCGCGGAATTCTTCGGGGGTGAATTTCATGGAATCGTTTTAGGTGGGAAAAGAACCGTCAGTGTGCCCGGATCGGGCAAGAATTTCCGAACAGACGCGGCCATTGTGGCCTCATCGCAACAGCCGGCGCCCAGTCTGGCGTAGCCCGAACAGGAAGCCCGCAAAGCCATAAGCCAGCAACACCAGCGCGTGCAGCGCCACCGCCTCCGGCCAGCGGCCCAGTAACAGCGGCCGCGCCAGGTTCACCGCGTGAGTCAGCGGCAACCAGTCGGCTGCGACCGCCAGCCAGGGCGGCAGGGCGGTGGGCGGGTAGAAGACGCCGCCTAGCAACACCTGGGGCGTGATGCATAAGGTGAAGTAGTAGAGGAAGAAATCGTAGTTGGGCGAGACCGCATTCACGGCCAACCCCAAGCCGGAAAAGCACAAGCCGGTGAGTACGATCACCGGAACCAGCGCCAGGGTCATGGCGAAGTTTGTGTATAGCCCCAGCGTCCAGATCACCAGGATGATGGCCAGCCCGGAGAGCAGGCTCTTGGACGCCGCCCATAGCCATTCGCCGACCAGCACGTCGCGCAGCGTCAAGGGTGTGTTCAGGATGGCTTCCCAGGTTTTCTGCACATGCATACGCGAGAAGGCGGAATAGAGGGTCTCGAAGGTGGCGCTGTTCATCACGCTATAACAGAGCGTGCCGGCTGCGAGAAAATGCAGATAAGGCACGCCGTTCACCTGGTGCAACAGGCCGCCCAGGCCATAACCCAAGCCCAGCATATAGAGCATCGGGTCGGCCAGATTGCCCAGCAACGAAGGCATGGCCAGTTTCTTCCAGACCAGGAAGTTGCGCTGCCAGACCGGAAACCAGTTGAGATTAATCACGCAGATCCCTACCCGTCAGTTTGAGGAACACGTCTTCCAGGTTGGCCGGGCGGTGCAGGTAGCGCAACCCCGGGTGAGCGGCCAATTCGGCGACGACTTTTTCCGGCGACCGCGTGTAGCAGAACAGGGTTTCTCCTGCCCGCTCGCAGCGGCCGCAGTGCCCGACGGACAGGGAGGAAGCGTGGTTGGCGCTTCCCTGCCCGTCTCCCTCACCCCCCCTCCCTGAGGGCGAGGGGAGCGTCGTGGGTCGCGGCGCTCCGGGTATGGAACGGCCGCCGGCCTGCCATTCATCCAGTCCGTCGCCGTAGATTTCAACCACATGCGGCTCGATGTGAGTCTGGATGAGTTCGCGCGGGCTGCCCTGGACGATGACGCGCCCTTGGTCGATGACGCTGATGTCGTCGCACAGACGCTCTGCTTCTTCCATGAAATGGGTAGTGAGCAAAAGCGTCTTGCCCTGCCCCATGAGGCGGCGCAGGCCTTGCCAGATCAGGTGTCGGGCCTGCGGATCGAGGCCGGTGGTGGGTTCGTCCAGTATCACCAGATCGGGGTCGTTGACCAGGGCGCGCGCCAGGGTCAGTCGCCGCTTCATGCCGCCAGACAAGGTAGTGATGAGTGCCTCGCTTTTCCCCGCGAGGCCGGCGAAATCCAGCAGGGCCGGGATGCGGCCGATCATTTCACGCTTCGACAGGCCAAAATAGCGGCCGTAGATCTGCAAGTTCTCCCGCACAGTGAAGTCCGGGTCGAGGTTATCCATCTGCGGCACCACGCCGACCCGGGCCCGCGCCACCTCGGCACGTTCCGGCAGGCGCTGACCCAACAAGACCACCGTACCGGCGTCTGCCGCGATCAGGCCGAGTGCGAGACGCAGCGTCGTGGTCTTGCCAGCGCCATTGGGGCCGAGCAGCCCATGGCAACGCCCGGCCTTCAGTTCCAGGTCGAGGCCGTCCACCACCACGGTGTCGCCGTAGCGCTTGGTCAGGCCGGTGAGTTTCAAGGGAGATATCATGGAAATCGGTTCAAGTAGTTGGTCTGCCAGCGGCGTCCAGGCTCAGAAGATCAGCGGTTCTCGTGCGAACGGGGCAATTCCGTGGTGCTTATTGTATGGCCGCTTCGGGCCCCCTCAAAGCTGCCGCCTGTGACTATATGGTCTGAGACACCAGGCCCATGGAAATTTCTGTAGGAGGCAGACCTACGCTGGCTTACCATCTTCTGTCCAACGGCCATCGAGCCCCTCGGAAACCCCGGCAGCAAGCGCTGCCTCATCGAGCGGCCGCGCATCATTTCAAATGAACATCTTGCCACACCACTTCTTGAATTAACCGCCAAAACCCCGGTCAGGATCAGGAAGTCCGAAATTCATAGTAAAGTTCCGGGCGTTTCCCTGTATCCATCGCGAAGTACGTCATGTCGCCTAAGAGCCCCGAGTGCTTACCCCTCTCACCATGAGAAGCGACGCCGAGGAGCAACTCCTGGCGATGCCGCAGGCACCGGCCGGAGGGGATGAGAACTGGCTGCATGAACTCCAGGTACATCGGATCGAACTGGAGGTGCAGAACAAGACTCTGCGCCAGACGCAGATCATCCTGGAAGAGTCCCGCGACCGCTACACCGACCTGTACGAATTTGCTCCGGTAGGCTACCTCACCCTCGGGGAGACCGGCCTGATCGAAGCAATCAACCTTGCCGGGGTGATGTTGTTGGGGGAAGAACGCACGAAACTGATGCAACGCCTCTTTTCGTGTTCCATCACCCCCGAGGTTGCTAGTCGCTGGCACTCGCATCTTGCCAGCGTGCTGAAACAGGAGGGTACGTTCACTTCTGAACTCTCTCTCCTGCGTAGGGATGGGGTCAGGCTCGATGTACGCCTGGATAGCCGGAGGCTGGCCAAAGTCGGGCACCCGCTCTCGGTCCAGGTTGCGCTGACGGATATCACCGCCCGCAAGCAGGCGGAAGAAGCCTTGCTCAAGGCCGGCGCCTTGCAGAGCGCGATCTTCAACAGCGCCAATTTCTCCAGCATCGCCACCGATGCCAAGGGCGTCATTCAGATATTTAACGTCGGCGCCGAGCGCATGCTGGGCTATACGGCGGCTGAAGTGATGAACAAAATCACCCCGGCCAACATCTCTGATCCGCAGGAGCTGATAGCCCGCGCCCAGGCCTTGAGCGCCGAGCTTGGCACCCCCATCACCCCGGGCTTCGAGGCCCTGGTATTCAAGGCCTCGCGCGGCATCGAGGATATTTACGAGCTGACCTATATCCGCAAGGACGGCAGCCGCTTCCCCGCCGTGGTGTCGGTCACAGCCTTGCGCGATGCCCAGGACATCATCATCGGTTACCTGCTCATCGGCACCGACAACACCGCGCGCAAACAGGTTGAAGCGGAAAAGTACGAAGTCGATCGACGCCTGCGCGACTATCAGTTCTACACGCGCTCGCTCATCGAATCCAGCATTGATGCGATCATAATCACCGATCCCGCTGGCATACTCACCGACGTCAACAAGCAGATGGAGTCCCTCACCGACTGTACCCGCGACGAGCTGATCGGCGCCCCGTTCAAGAATCATTTCACCGATCCGGATCAGGCCGAAGCGAGCATCAAACGAATACTGAGCGGCAAGAAGGTGAGCGACGACGAGTTGACCGCGCGCACCCGGGACGGCAAGGAAACGGTGGTGTCCTTCAACGGAGCCGCGTTGTATGACCAGAACCACGGATTGCTGGGGGTGATCGCCGCCGCGCGCGACATCAGCGAACGCAAGCGTCAGGAACGGGTGTTGCAGGAAAAAAATATCGAACTGGAAAACACCAGGGTTTTGGCGGAGGAAGCCAACCTGGCCAAATCGCACTTTCTTTCCAGCATGAGTCACGAGATCCGCACCCCGATGAACGTCGTCATCGGCATGTCGCACCTAGCACTGAAGACCGAGCTGACGCCGCGCCAGCGCGAATATACCGGGAAAATACTGGGTTCTGGACGGCATCTGCTGCGCATCATCAACGATATCCTCGACGTTTCCAAGATCGAGGCGGGCAAACTGGATGTCGAGCACATCGAATTCGAACTGGAGAAGGTGCTCGACAACGTAGCCAATCTGATCGCTGAAAAAGCCGCCGCCAAGGGGC
>CAISDD010000553.1 GCA_903883985.1 uncultured Pseudomonadota bacterium
GACAGGCGCGCTGGATCCTCAAGGCTATTTCGCCGCGGTTAGCGATCAGGATTTTTTCAAACATGGGTGGCCTCCGCGGCGAAATATCCTTGGCGGCGGCTCGCCGCCAGGCGATTTAGCTTCGCTGCTGCGCCGCCAGTAGTCGGCTGGTCGCCGCGGTTAGCGATCAGGATTTTTTCAAACATGGGTGGCCTCATTCGTAGTTGCCGTGAGTGGCAGAGCCAGGCGTTGCCGCGCGAATTCGCGCAAGGCGCCGTAGGTCTCCCGCATGGTCAGACTGAAGGCTTGGGCTTCGCCCAGAGCCTCCGCCAGATCGACGGTGTGTTCCAGGAACCAGCCGGTTGCGCAGGCAGCGCTTGCCCAGCCAGCGAGGCACGTCGCTGAGATAAGCCCAGCGCTCGATTCGGTTGAGATTGTCGATGGCGGCACTGGGCTGGGCGTGCGCGAACAGGCGCCGGGTCACGTCGGCCAGCAATTCCGCTTCCCGATCCAGCACGCCGATCACCTGGCCCAGGCGAGCCAGCAGCAGTTCCGACGTCACAATGGCATTCCCTTGGCGCGGGCGGCCAGATGCACCGGTTGCATTGGCGAGCCGGCAAGATGGGTGACAATGTCGATACGCTGCTCGCCCAGGGCCATCTGCAAGCTGCCGTTGAGCCGCACGGTGCGGGCGAAAACGTGTTCAGTCTGCGCCGGCAATTCGACGTAGAGATCGATGTCGCCGCCCAACAGATCATCGCGTACGCGCGAGCCGAACAACCAGACCCGGGCCTCTGCGCCGAAGGCGCCGGCGAAACCTGATTTGATCGCTGCGGCCTGTTCTGCTGCGAGACGCATGGTGCGCAAATTAACCAATGATGAACAACGGCTCACCGTATTCCACCGGCTGACCGTTTTCGATCAGGATGGCCTTGATCACGCCGCCCTCATCCGCTTCGATCTCGTTCATGAGCTTCATGGCTTCGATGATGCAGAGCGTGTCGCCAGGCTTGACCGTTTGGCCCACTTCCACGAAGGTCTTGGAGTTGGGTGATGGAGTGCGATAGAAGGTGCCGACCATGGGCGACTTCACTACGTGGCCTTCGGGGGCTGCCGGTTCTGCGGCGGCCGCGACGACTGGCGCTGCGGGCTGCGGCATGTAGGTGGGCATCATGCCCGGATGCATCATGGGTGCACCGGCATAGATGGTCTGTCCTGCCACCGTGCGGGTGATGCGTACTTTTTCCTCGCCCTCGGTGATTTCCAGTTCGGCGATGCCGGATTCCTGGACCAGATCGATCAGTTTCTTGAGCTTGCGCAGATCCATAACTTCATTCCTTTAGGGCATTGAGGGCATAGCCCAGCGCGAACAGGTAGCCCATCGCGCCCAGGCCGGAGATCACGCCGACCGCAAGATCGGAAAAATACGAATGCTTGCGGAACTCCTCGCGGGCGTGGACGTTGGACAGGTGTACTTCGATGAAAGGGATGGCCACCGCAGCCAGGGCATCGCGCAAGGCGACGCTGGTATGCGTAAATGCAGCCGGGTTGATGATGAGCCAGGCAATCCCCTGCTCGCGGGCAGCGTGAACGCGCTCTATCAGAGCGTGCTCGGCATTGCTCTGAAAACATTCGACCGCGACGCCTTCGGCCATGCCCTGTTCGATCAGGGTGGCGTCGATTTCGCTCAGGGTCTGATGGCCATAATGCTCAGGCTCGCGGGTGCCCAGCAGGTTGAGATTGGGGCCATGCAGAACCAGGATGCGGTCGGTGGATTCAGCCAATTGTTTCGGTGTGCGCTTGCGAGGCATGTAAGGGCTTGCAGGCTGGTTGGAAACGGCGGCGATTGTGCCGTAAATCACACCTAAAAGTCCAGAAACCCGCCGCATCCTGGAAAATCAAGATGTTATCGGTCGCTGCAGTAACTTCTCAATAAGTCACGGCATAGTGCGGTCAGCGCCCGTTCACGCGGGGTAGTGATGTAACCCACCCCAGGCAGGTTGAAGAAGCACTGGCGAGTCCCTGTAGCGCAGGCATCCTTGCCTGCGTCTTTGAATCTCGTCACCTCGCCGATAGGGTTGCCGTGCCTTATTGAGAAGTTACTCGCTGCACATAACTCATTTCGCGCTCGAACTGCCGTGCCACCGATTCCGGTGTTAGGTCTTCTGGCCGCGACAGGTTGATCAGGTGGGGGGCATCCGCTTCCGCGTAGGCTCCGTAACGTTGTGGCGGGGTAGCGGGATACAAGCCGATTCCGGGTTTTTGGAATGCTGCGGCCAAGTGCATCAGTCCGGTATCGACGCCGATCACGCCTCGTGAGGCGGAGATCAATCCAGCCAGCTCGGGCAGTCCCAGCCTCGGCAAAACGACGGCGCGGGAAAGCCGCGCCGCCAGCCGTTCGGCGCGCGCCTTTTCCCTTTCGTTTCCCCAGGGCAGGGCCACACCCAGGCCTGAAGCGACGATGCGTGCCAGCACGGGGGTCCAGTCTTGTTCGGGATATTCCTTTTCCGTGCGTGCTGTGCCATGCAGGCAGACCACATAGTCCGCAGTCAGACCGGCCACTGTAAAGGGTCGTGGCGCGCCCAAGCCGTAGCGGAGTTCTGACTCGGCCCCACAAGGGTAGCCCAAGGCCTGCGCGGCGAGCAGGCGGTTGCGAGTGATGGCGTGCAGTTCGCGTGGCGCCGGGTAGCTCCTCGCGTAGGCCAGGCAGGCCAGTGATTCGCGGGCGCTGCCTCGGGCCAGCCCCGCGCGCGGACCCAGCGCCAATAGTGAGACCAGCGCGCTCTTGATCAAGCCTTGTGCATCCAGAACCAGGTCGTACTTCCGTGCCTGAATCGCGCGGCGAAAGGCCGCCATCTCCACCCAGGGGCGGCCCCGGCCGCTACGCCAGCGTCGTAGCGCCGAGGGAATCACCCGCGTCACCGCAGGGTGCCAAGCGGGAATGGCGGCGTAGCCCTCCTCCACCACCCAGTCGGCGCGCAGGCCCGGAATTTGAATCGCCGCCTCGGTTAGCGCCGGCAGCATGTGTATGACATCGCCTAGCGAAGTCATCTTGATGATGAGTATATGCATGCAGAGACGATAGCAGGATCGTCCCGGACGGTCCTGGCCTTCTTCGAGGACGCGAGTCAGGGATTGCCGACGCGCGTCTGCACGCTCCTCACCACGGCGGCGACCAGGGCTTCGATCTCGCTGACGGACATATCCGGGAAAGTCCTCTGCAAGCTGTTCATGGCCCGGTAGAAGGCGGTACCACTATGGCTGTTGGGGTCACCTCGCAAGGGCTTGAGCAGGGTCTGGGCGGTTTCGAAGTGTTGCCGTAGTGCCAGATTGTGGCGGCGCTCCTTGCAGGCTCGCAAGGCGGGCGCGTGGGTTTCCATGTATATTTTCCTCCGTTTCCTCATTGGCCACGCGGGCTTGCCGACCAAGGTGGGGCAGCGTAGCGCGGAAATATGACGGCTACATTGTCCTGGTATCTTATTACCATTGTCGTCGCAAGGTGCGCGATTACGGCAGCGTATGGCTTTATATTCGCCGGATAAACAGAATTTCTTGATTCATGTCACGTGAACTGCACCATCGCACTCTCCCTTTTTCGGCAGGGGCGTCCAGGTTTTCCGGACTTCGACCCGTTCGGCGGGGAGGCTCAGTCCGGAGGGCAGCCAGGCGTCGAAATCGCGCAGGCGGCCACTTCCTCCCAGGGTGTGGCGTTGTCAGGAAAGAGACTGGGCAGGCGATCGGGCTGCGGGCGATCACACTGAGCGAGGGGTGGGCCGCTGCGACATGAACTCCTCAGTTGAACACGTCTGAGAGTGCGTCTGGCGAGTTGTCTGGTAAGCGCGTAGGGCGGATGCCAGAAGGGCGATCCGCCACTTGCTCAAGTGGCGGAACCGCTGCGCGTTCCGCCCTACCATGAAATAGCAAGCGAATCGGTAACTTCTCAATAAGGCACGGCAACCCTATCGATGAGGTGACGAGACCTATCGCGACTTCACCGGTGACAAACGCCCTCTCAAGAAGCACGCTTCAACCCGTTGCTTCAAAAAGAAATCATCGCGGCAGCGCCGGCTTCCGGCCGGCTGTTTTCAAAGACGCAGGCAAGGATGCCTGCGCTACAGGGACTCGCCAGTGCTTCTTCAACCTGCCTGGGGTGGCTTA
>CAISDD010000554.1 GCA_903883985.1 uncultured Pseudomonadota bacterium
CCGCGCAACAAGATCCTCGCCACCTCGCTCCTGATCGAAGCCTTCCTCTACGAAGAGCAGACGCGTCGCGGAGTGTCGCTGGCGCATTTTGCCGAATTCGACGACATCGCCGACCATTGCACGGTCTGCCATAAGTGCGTGCATCCTTGCCCGGTGGATATCGACTTCGGCGACGTCACCGTGGCCATGCGCAACTTCCTGCGCGCTGCGGGCAAGAAGAAATCGGCCCCGGCCACCCAACTGGCCCTGATCTTCCTCAACAGCACGGATGGTGACGCTATCCACCTGTTGCGCCGTGGCGCCATCGAATTCGGTTATATCGGCCAGCGTATCGGTGCGGCGGTGATGCGCCGCTTGCCGGTCGTGAAGGAAGCCATGCGGCAACCGCCGGCCACGGTAGGCAAGCCGAACGCCGCGACCCAGGTGATCCATTTCTTCAATCGCGCACTCCCCGGCGGCCTTACCAGCAAGACGGCGCGGCAAATGCTGGGACTCAACGACCCCAAGGTCGTGCCGGTGCTGCGCGACGCGGCCCGCGTCAACGAAGAATCCGACGCGGTGTTCTATTTCCCCGGTTGCGGCTCCGAGCGCCTGTTCTCCCAGGTCGGCATGGCCACCTTGGCCTGGCTCTACGAACTCGGCGCGCAGACCGTCCTGCCGCCCACCTATCTGTGCTGCGGCTACCCGCAGACCGCCACTGGAGACCGCCCCAAGGGCGATGCCATCACCACGGCGAACCGGGTACTGTTCCACCGCATCGCCAACACCCTCAACTATCTTGACATCAAGACTGTACTGGTTTCCTGCGGCACCTGCCTCGACCAGTTGATGGAATACCAGTTCGACAAGATTTTCCCCGGCTGCCGCGTCATGGACATCCACGAATACATGATGGAGAAAGGCGTTTCGCTCGCGGGCGCGATGGGCACGAAGTACATGTACCACGACCCCTGCCACACCCCGATCAAGCAGTACAACCCGATCAATACGGTGAAGACCCTGATGGGCGCAGACGTGAAGTTGACCGAACGCTGCTGCGGCGAAGCCGGCACCTTCGCGGCCAGCCGTCCCGACATCGCCACCCAGGTGCGCTTTCGCAAGGCCGAGGAAATCGACAGGGTGGCCGACGGCTTGCGCGATGCCGGCGCCTCGCGGGTGAAAATCCTCACCTCCTGCCCCTCCTGCCTGCAAGGCATGCTGCGCTACGGCGAGGACAGCAGGATCGAAGCCGATTACGTCGTGGTGGAACTAGCCCGGCTGAAGCTGGGAGATAACTGGCTGAAGGAATTCGCAGCCAAGGCCAATGCGGGCGGCATCGAGCGGGTGTTGCTATAGCCGCAAGAGCGGGTTGCTCCGGAACTGAACAGACTATTCCACCGCCAGAATCTCCAGACCCAGCACCTTGGCGGCCGCCACGGCAGCATGCACCGCCTCGCCCCCTCGTCCACGTACAGCTTGAACAATCTGAACTTGGGTTAGCCGACGGTTTTCACACAAACCAAGGGGTCAGGTCTTCCTTTTGTAATTTCTCAATAAGGCACGGCAACCCTATCGACTGCGTGACAAGACC
>CAISDD010000555.1 GCA_903883985.1 uncultured Pseudomonadota bacterium
TGCTTCTCGTCCACTGCGTTGGGTGCGCTGGTCATCAGGCAGGAGGCGCGCTGAGTCTTGGGGAAGGCGATCACGTCGCGGATGGATTCGGACCCGGTCATCAGCGTGACCAGACGGTCCAGGCCGAAGGCCAGGCCGCCATGCGGTGGCGCGCCGTATTTCAGGGCGTCGAGCAGAAAACCGAACTTCTCGCGGCGCTCTTCCTCTCCGATGTTGAGCGCGGCGAACACCTTCTCCTGTACGGCTTCCTTGTGGATGCGCACGGAGCCGCCGCCAACTTCCCAGCCGTTCAGCACCATGTCGTAAGCTTTCGATAGGGCCGCACCGGGGTTGCTCGTCAGGTATTCCTCATGACCGTCCTTGGGCGCGGTGAAGGGGTGGTGCAGGGCGTCCCAGCGATGCTCGTCCTCGTTGAACTCGAACATGGGGAAATCCACCACCCATAGCGGCGCCCAGGCGCGTCCGTCGAGGTAGCCTTTCTCGTGGCCGATCTTGAGGCGCAGCGCGCCGAGTGCGTCGTTAACCACACGGGTACGGTCGGCGCCGAAGAAGATCAGGTCGCCGTTGACGGCACCCGTGCGTTCCATCACGGTGCGCAAGGCGGCTTCGGACAGGTTCTTGACGATGGGCGATTGCAGGCCGGCCTCGTTCAATTGCGTCACGTCGTTGACCTTGATGTAGGCCAGGCCCCGAGCGCCGTAGATCTTCACGAATTCGGTGTAGGCGTCGATCTCGCTGCGGGTGAGGGCGCTGTTGCCAACACTCCCGGCCGGGATGCGCATCGCGGCGACGCGACCCTTGGCGTCGTTGGCCGGGCCGGAGAATACCTTGAAGCCAACGGTCTTCATGGCGTCGGTGACGTCGACGATTTCCAGGGTAACGCGCATATCCGGCTTGTCGGAGCCGTAGCGGCTCATGGCTTCCGCGTAGCGCATGCGCGGGAAGGGATTAGGAATATCCACGCCCTGTGCTTTCTGGAACATGTCGCGGATCATCGCCTCCACCAGGGTCATGATCTCCTCTTCACCCATGAACGAGGTTTCCAGGTCGACCTGAGTGAATTCCGGCTGGCGATCGGCGCGTAGATCCTCGTCGCGGAAGCATTTGGTGATCTGAAAGTAGCGGTCTATTCCAGCCACCATGAGCAGTTGCTTGAATAGCTGCGGCGACTGCGGCAGGGCATAGAACATGCCGTCATGCACGCGCGAGGGCACCAGGTAATCGCGCGCACCTTCCGGGGTGGAGCGGGTCAGCATGGGGGTTTCCACTTCCATGAAGCCGTTGCCGTCCAGGTAGTCGCGCATCAGCTTGGAGACGCGGTAACGCAGGCGCAGATTTTTCAGCATCGGCTCGCGGCGTAGGTCGAGATAGCGGTATTGCAGGCGGATGTTTTCGTTGATGTTGTCATCGTCGATCTGGAACGGCGGCGTGAGCGACGGATTGAGCACTTCCAGCGTCCGCGTGAGCACCTCGATCATGCCGGTGGGAAGGTTGGTGTTCTCTGTGCCCGCAGGGCGGGCTCGGACCCTGCCCATTACCTTGAGCACGAATTCAGAACGGGTATCCTCGGCGACGGCGAAGGCATCCGGGGTGTCCGGGTCGATCACCACCTGCACCGTGCCTTCACGGTCGCGCAGGTCGATGAAGATCACGCCGCCATGGTCGCGACGGCGTGAAGCCCAGCCGCATAGGGTGACGGTCTGGCCGATGTGGTCGGCGTTGACGGCGCCGCAGTAATGAGTACGCATAGATCGAGTTCCTGGTTGGAAGTAGTCGGATTGCGGTAGGCAGCACGCGGGTCACGGTGGGATGGCTTAACGCCGTCCGCAAACCGAGCGCCAA
>CAISDD010000556.1 GCA_903883985.1 uncultured Pseudomonadota bacterium
CGCCGCTACCCGGGAGGTATGGTGCTCGCCGCAGCCGAACGTGACCGCCATGACCAAGGTCAGCAAGGCGGCACCCATCCCGTTCAGTGTGTACCTCATCGATTCGTGAGCCAAACCATAAAAGTTCCTTATTATAGTGGAGAAATGTCGCACGGGATGGCGGCAAGATGCCGTCGGCTAATCCGCCCTACGTGAGCTGATTTTTCGTTGCAACACCGGGTCAAGCCCGCCGGTAGGTCACGAAGTGGTAAACGAGCCCATCCTGGCCGATGTTTTCCCTGCGTTCGCATTCCCGCCACAAGACCGGCTCGAACTCGGGAAACCAGGCATCGCCGGCATAGTCGGCCTGGATTTCGGTGAGGTAGAGCAAGTCGGCGCGCGGCAACACCTGGGCGTACAGTTGCGCGCCGCCGACGCAGAACAGTTCGGGGTCATCGCCACAGGCGTCGATGGCGGCATCGATGGAAGTGGCCACCAAACACCCCTCCGCCCGATACGCTGGATCGCGCGTGACGATCACCGTGGTCCGACCCGGCAGAGGCCGGCCTATGGATTCATAGGTCTTGCGCCCCATGATGAGGTGATGCCCCAGAGTCAGCGCCTTGAAGTGCTTGAGATCTTCCGGCAGACGCCAGGGCAGGGTGTTATTGACGCCGATAACGCGGTTGCGGGCCAGCGCGGCGACGACCGAAACGAGTGGGGTAGGCACAAGGAACTCCGACGGAACGAGAGACCGCGAAGATAACCCAGACGACCCGTTTATGGGTTCGGCCGAGTGTAGACGCGTAAGTAATGTCGCGTAACTGATTTTGCCTTCATTAGGCTGCCGGCGCAGGCCCTCATCCCCGGCCCTTCCCCCGGAGGGGGAAGTGGAACCCTCTCCCATCGGGAGAGGGCAGGGTGAGGGAGCCTGGTGGTAAACAACATCGGTTTCGCAGACTTACTTATCGTTTCGGCGATGCCGACTCTCCCGTTTCCCTTTGACAAGGTTCGTTCTTTACCTTGGCGACTCCTCTCAACCGATGCCCCGCCATGTCGCAAGATGCCGCCTAGCCCAGCTCCAGGATTACTACGCCTGCGGTCATGCCGGCCTACCGGCGTCTGGCCGAATGCACGCCGCGCACCTGAACGGCGCGGGCGAGGAAGCGGCTTAGTTGGGCAGTGTCCTTCACTTCCAGCGTGAATTCCATGCGCGCCATGTCGTCCTGGGAGAGGGTGTTGACGCGCACCACGTTGATCTTCTCCTGGGCGAACAACTCGCCCACATCCTTGATCAATCCGGAGCGGTCATGCGCGGTGAGTTCGATATCCACCGCGAACACGCCTCCCTCCGCCCTACCCCATTCCGCCGCCAGCAGGCGCACGCGCTTGTCTTGCGGCATGTGCAGCAGCATCGGGCAATCTGCGCGGTGGATGGTGACGCCGTGGCCCTGGGTGGTGTAGCCGACGATGGCGTCTGGCGGAGCCGGCCGGCAACAACCAGCCATCTGGGTAAGCAGGCCAGGCTCACCTTCCAGCAGCACACCGCTGGCTTCAGGACGGCGCTTGGGCTGCGACACCAGCGGCTTCTCCGCAGGCGGAATGAATGCCTCATGCAGGGCGCGTTCGAGCGTGCCGCTACCCAAGTCGCCGCGCCCCAGCGCGACACAGAGGTCGTCCAGACAGGAGAACTTGAGGCGAGTGGCGAGCTTGTCAAGATTGACGTTGGCCAGGAGCGGTCCCCGACCCGATCGAGGGTTGAGTCGGTGCAATTCACGATCTAGCAGTTCACGACCCGCTTGCACGTGGGCGCTATGATCCATCTGCTTGAACCATTGCCGCACCTTGCTTCGAGCGCGCGTGGTCTTGAGCACCCCCTGGTGCGGGTTGAGCCAGTCGCGGCTGGGGCCACCTTGCTTTACGCTGAGTATCTCCACCCGCTGCCCGGTCGTAAGCGGCGTGTCCAGCGGCACCAGGGTTCCGTCCAGCTTGGCGCCGCGACAACGGTGGCCGAGTTCGGTGTGTACCGCGTAGGCGAAATCAAGAGGCGTCGCCCCAGCCGGGAGTGCCACCACCTTGCCCTGGGGCGTGAGGACAAACACCTCGTCCTGGAACAATTCATTGCGGAAGTGCTGCGCCAGTTGCTTGTCTTCCTCGTGTCCTTCCGCCTCGCCGATCTCCTGTTTCCAGGCCAGTATCTGGCGCAGCCAGGCGATCTTGTCCTGGAGGGCATCGCCCTGGGTCTTTCCGCCCTCCTTGTAGCGCCAGTGTGCAGCCACACCCAGTTCCGCTTCCTGATGCATGTCGAAGGTGCGCAATTGCACTTCCAGCGCCTTGTTCTCCGGCCCCACCACTGCGGTATGCAGGCTCTTGTAGCCATTGCCTTTGGGGCGCGAGATGTAGTCGTCGAACTGACCGGGGATCGGCTGCCAGAGGCTGTGCACCAGCCCCAGGGCATGGAAACAGTCCTTCACGTCCTGCATCTGCACGCGCAAGGCGCGCACATCGTAGACCTCATCGAAGGAGAGATGTTTCTTGCGCATCTTGGCCAGAATGCTGGAGATGTGTTTAGGCCGACCGCTTATGCCAAAGCCGCGGATGCCATCGGCCGTCAGGGCGTCGGAGAGTTGCTTGATGACCTGTTCGATGTACCACTCGCGGTCGAGGCGGCGTTCGTCCAGGAGGCTGGCGATCTGCTTGTAGGTTTCCGGCTCCAGGTAGCGGCAGGAGAGATCTTCCAGCTCCCACTTGAGTTGCCACACCCCCAGGCGATTGGCGAGCGGAGCATAGAGCTCGCGGACATTGCCGGCGATCTTGCGGCGCAGCGACAGGTCCTTAGCCACCGCATCATGGGCCAATTCGCGCAGCGCCTGGGTGCGTTCGGCCAGCTTGATCAAGACCACGCGGATGTCGTCGGCCATCGCCAGCAGCATCTGCCGCAGCGCCTCGCTCTGGCTCCCTTCGGCTGCGAGTTCGGTGAACAGGTGATCCATGCGACCGAGCTTGGCCGCGCCCTCGACCAGGGCCGTCAGGGGCTTGCCGAACGCCTGGATTAAGGGCTCGCGCGTCAGTGCGGCGTCGGGCAAGCCACAGAGCAGCGCCGCCGCCACGGTCTCAACGTCAAAGCGCATGCCGGCCAGGATCGCCGCCGTGCCCAGGCTATGACCTGCGAGTTCGGCGCCGGTGTCGGCACGCGCGTCCGCTGCGTGGTCGGCCAACCAGTTCAGCGCTTTTTGCAAGACCTCGCGCTGCGCCTCGGAATACACCGCCTCCAGGCTCAATAGCCAGGATACGCTGTCATTGGAAGCAAGGGAGAGTGCGTGGGCGACCATGTGAGACTCCAGGGCTGAAGGCGCGATATTACTTTCACGGGCCACGGCGCTTGTTGTCCGCGGGCAAGATATATCGCTGCCGGTCGGTGGCCTTCAAGTCCGTGTGGGCTGATAAAATTTCCTGCCCCACCTTCCCGCCTTGCATTCTCGCGTCCCACCTTCACATAGATCAGTGATTCCAATGGAGAAACCCATGCCCGCTAAGCATTGCCGTCTACTCATCCTCGGTTCCGGCCCCGCCGGCTATACCGCCGCCGTGTACGCCGCCCGCGCCAACCTGCATCCGGTCCTGATCACCGGCATGAGCCAGGGCGGACAACTCATGAGCACTACCGAGGTCGACAACTGGCCAGCCGATGTGGACGGCGTCCAGGGCCCGGAACTGATGCAGCGTTTCCAGGCTCATGCCGAGCGCTTCAACACCGAGATCATCTTCGATCACATCAACCACGTCGACCTGCAAAACCGGCCCTTCACCCTCAAGGGAGATGCCGGCAGCTATACCTGCGATGCCCTGATCGTCGCCACCGGTGCATCTGCCATGTATCTGGGGCTCCCGTCCGAGGAAAAATTCATGGGACGCGGCGTGTCCGGTTGCGCCACTTGTGACGGTTTCTTCTACAAGAACCAGGAGGTCGCGGTGATCGGCGGCGGAAATACCGCCGTGGAAGAAGCCATCTATCTCTCCAATATCTGCGCCAAGGTCACCCTGGTACATCGCCGTGACACGTTCAAGGCGGAGAAAATCATGATCGATCACCTCACTGAACTTGTAAAGGAAGGCAAGATCGTCCTCGAACTGAATCAGGTGCTCGACGAGGTTCTGGGGGACAAGAGCGGGGTCACCGGCATGCGCCTGAAGAGCATGCAGGACGGCACGAGCCGTGACATCGCGCTGACTGGCGTCTTCATCGCCATCGGCCACAAGCCCAATACCGATCTATTCACCGGGCAACTGGAGCTGGATCATGGCTATCTCGTCACCCAGGGCGGCCGCCACGGCAACGCCTCGCAAACCAGCGTCGCGGGCGTATTCGCCGCCGGCGATGTGCAGGACCAGATATACAAGCAGGCCATCACCAGTGCGGCCAGTGGTTGCCAGGCGGCGCTGGATGCGGAGCGTTATCTTGGTTGACCGAAGCCATCTGCGTCGCTAAGCAACGAATGAATCGGGGAGGGAAGTCTCGCGCGTCCGCCTTACCGCCCGGGGAACGCGAGCTGTTCCTGACTGAGCTGGATAATGTCATCCCGCTCACGCCTCACGGCCGCTACCTCCCCTCCCCCGTGCAACTTCCTCCCGTGCCGCTGAGCTTGTTCCGTGATGAACGCGAGGTCATCCACGAATCGCTACACGACCCGGTGCGTTGGGATGCGGATACGCAGACCGGGGAAGAAGCCGCCTATGTCCGCCCCGGCATCGCTCGCCAGACTTTGCGTAACCTGCGCCAGGGGAACTGGGTCGCGCAGGCGGAACTCGATCTCCACGGCCTGACCCGTGCCGAAGCCAAGCGGGAACTCGCGGAGTTTCTGGATGAGTGCAAACGCCGTGGCGCACGCTGTGTGCGCATCATTCACGGCAAGGGCCTGGGTTCGGTCAACCGGGAACCGGTGCTGAAGCTGCATGTGCGCTATTGGCTGACGCAGCGCGATGAGGTTCTGGCCTATGTCCAGGCGCGGCCGGTGGACGGGGGCGGGGGTGCTGTGATGGTGCTGTTGAAGTCGCCGCACGCGTAAAGGCGACCGGCAGCCCCTACGCCGGGAACACCCCGGTGGAGAGATAACGGTCACCACGATCGCAGACGATGGAGACGATGACCGCATCCTCCACCTCCCTGGAAAGCTGTAGCGCCGCCCAGAGCGCACCGCCAGAGGAAATACCGGCGAATATACCCTCCTCGCACGCCAGGCGGCGCGTGGTTTCTTCGGCGGCGGTCTGGCCGACGTAGAGCATGCGGTCCACCCGATCAAGGTCACAGATGGCGGGGACGTATTCGTGTGGCCATTTACGGATGCCCGGGATTTGCGCGCCTTCCTCCGGTTGCACACCGACAATCTGGATAGCCGGGTTCATCTCCTTCAAATAGCGCGAACAGCCCATGATGGTGCCGGTCGTACCCATGCTGGAGACGAAGTGGGTGATCCGACCCTGGGTATCGCGCCAAATCTCCGGACCGGTGCCTTCGTAATGCGCGTTGGGATTGTCCGGATTGGAAAACTGGTCGAGTATCCTGCCCCGCCCCTCCCTCTGCAACTGCTCCGCCAGATCGCGCGCACCTTCCATGCCGGCTTCTCGGCTGACCAGGATCAGCTCGGCGCCATAGGCTCGCATCGACTGGCGGCGCTCGATGGAGAGGTGCTCGGGCATGATCAAGATCATCTTGTAGCCCTTGATGGCGGCCGCCATCGCCAGTGCGATGCCGGTATTGCCGCTGGTGGCCTCGATCAGCGTGTCGCCCGGCCGGATCTCGCCACGCGCCTCGGCACGCCCGACCATGAACAAGGCCGGCCTGTCCTTCACGGAGCCGGCGGGATTATTGCCCTCCAGCTTGAGCAGGATGAGGTTGGAAGTCTCTCCCTGGAGTTTTTTCAAGCGCACCAGGGGCGTGTTGCCGACGCAGTCTTCGATGGTTTTGTACATGATCATGTGTGCCAAGGGCTGGAGGAAGAGAACGAGGCAATTTCCCGCGCGATGGCGTCCAGGGCCGCCACGGGATCGTCGGCCTGAGTGATGGGCCGGCCGATGACCAGGTAATCTGAACCGGCCTGCATCGCCTGTGCGGGCGTGAGTATGCGGGTCTGGTCCGCGGCCTCGCTGCCGGTCGGGCGTATGCCCGGTGTCACCAGGAGGAAGCCCGTGCCGAATGCGGAACGCAGAATGGGGGCTTCCTGGGCAGAGCACACCACCCCGTCCATGCCATGATCGTGGGCCAGGGCGGCCAGCCGCAACACTTGCTGGTGAGCATTCGCCTCGATGCCGACGGCGCGCAGATCTTCCTCGCCCATGCTGGTCAGCACGGTCACGGCGATCAGGCGGGGACGGGGCGCGGATGACCAGCCATCCAGCGCCTCACGCGCTGCCCGCAACATGATCGGGCCGCCGCCCGCGTGCACATTCAGCATCCACACTCCCAGGCGCGCCGCCGCCTTGCAGGCCTGCGCCACGGTGTGGGGAATGTCGTGAAACTTTAAATCGAGGAACACCGCGAAGCCGCGCGCGACCAGTTCCTCCACGAAGGCGGGACCGGCGGCGACGAACAGCTCCTTGCCGACCTTGAGGCGGCACGATTCCGGCCGCACCCGATCAACGAAGAAGCGGGCCTGTTCGGCCGTCGGATAGTCCAGGGCAACGATGACGCGAGGTTCACTCATGTTCCACCCTTTCTGGAGAAAGGCTTTCCCAGCGCGCACAGGCTGGGCATTGCCAGAAGAACTGGCGTGCCTTAAAGCCGCAATCGCCGCACAAATAATAGGCCACCTGGCTAACTTGGGCGTGTACCAGATCCTGGGCGAGATGGCTTTCCACCTTGCCGTCCTCGGTTTCGGGCTGAAGCGCATTGCTCGCTTGCAGGTAATCGTCCAGGGCACGCAGGCTGGGGTTTCTTCTCAGTTCATCCGCCGCCAGTTTGCGTGCGGCCTCCCAGCCTTGATGCTCGGCCACGGTCTGGAAGAGAAGATGCAGCAAATCCGGGCTGGGGTGTTGCTCCAGATAGCTTTGCAGCAGGTGCACGGCCTGTTCGGTCCGGCCCAGGCGGCCATGCGCCTGAATCAGGCGCTCCGCAGCGATAGGCAGGTAAGCCGGGTTGATTTCCTCGATACGACGCCAGGAGAGGATGGCCGCATCGAAGGCCGCAGCCTGGGCTTCCAGGTCGCCCTGCAAGAGGCAGGCGCGCGCCGAGCGACGGTTCTCGCGCAGCGCCTGCTTCAGGAAAGTGCGCGCGTCTTCCTGTTCGCCGCGCAGCATCGCCGAGGCGGCGAGTTCGCAATAATAGTGGGCGGTATCGGCATTCTGCGAGAGACAGCCAAGTTTTTCCAAACGCTGCGCGGTGATGATGGCCAGTTGCCAATCCTTGGTGAGCACCTGGATTTCCAGTAACTTGCGCAGCGCATCGAGGGCATGCACGCCGCCCTCCAAGCGCTGGAACACTTCTTCGGCGCGATCGAGCAGGCCGGCCTTGAAGAAATCCTCACCCAGGCCGTAGAGCGCCTTCATGCGCTGATCCTGCGGCAGATCGGCGCGGTCGACCAGGCTCTGGTGGATGCGGATGGCTCGATCCAGTTCGCCACGACGGCGGAACAGCGCGCCCAGGGCAAAGTGCAGTTCCAGGGTATCCGGATCGAGTCGGGCCACTTCCAGAAAGGCCTCGATGGCCTGATCCGGCTGCTCGTTCAACAGGTAATTGAGGCCCTTGAAATAGGAACGTGGCACCGCGCGCGATTCCTGCATGACGTGGCGGATATCCACGCGCGCGGCGATCCAGCCCAGGCCGAAAAACAGCGGAATGACCAGCAGTTGCCAGGCTTCGAGTTCCAAACGGTTACTCCGGCTTGGATAAAGTCGCGCGGCGCAGATGCCGTAATTCGCGATGATTGTGCAAGAGGCGCCAGGAGCAGGCCAGGAGGCCGACTAGCAGTCCGCTGGCGAAAGACAGCAGGATCACCAGCGCCAGGGGAGACTGCCATTCGTAGCCGAGGAAATAGTGCAGCGTGACCACGTCGCTGTTCTTGACCGCGAATCCGAGCAACAACACGAACAGGACGGTCTTGAATAACAGTGCCAGGGTGCGCATGGACTCAGGGTGAATGCGGAAAGCGCGGATTGTAGCCGCAGTACCAGACGCCGAAAAGGCGCCACTAGCGGCGCCTTTTCCCGGAATCGACGACATTATTCCTTAAAGTCCACTCGGTCGCGCAATTCCTTACCCGCCTTGAAGTGCGGCACATACTTACCCGCCACCTGAACCTTGTCACCCGTCTTGGGATTGCGCCCCAACCTGGGCGGACGGAAGTTGAGACTAAAACTGCCAAAACCACGGATTTCGATCCGCTCACCGCCCACCAGGGTATTCACCATGGCGTCGATGATGGTCTTGACGGCAAGCTCGGCATCCGCCGCCACAAGATGAGGATGGCGCTCCGCCAGTCGGGCAATCAGCTCCGACTTGGTCATTGCGCCAATTTCTATCATTCCTTGTTATCCATCTTGGCCTTAAGCAGAGCGCCCAGGTTGGTGGTGCCGGTGGAATGCTCCGAAGCCAGCTTGCGCAGGGCTTCCGACTGTTCTGCGGCGTCGCGGGCCTTGATCGACAGGTTGATCTGACGGTTCTTGCGATCGACGTTGATGATCACGACCTCGACCTTCTCGTCGTCCTTGAGATGGGTGCGGATGTCCTCGACCCGGTCACGCGAGACTTCGGAAGCGCGCAAATACCCTTCCACCTCACCGTCCAGCATGACCACGGCACCCTTGGCATCCATGCTCTTCACCGTGCCGGTGACGACGCTACCCTTGTCGTGGGTGGCTACATAGGCGTTGAAGGGGTCGTTCTCCATCTGCTTGATGCCTAGGGAGATGCGTTCCTTTTCCACGTCGATGGCCAGCACGGAGGCTTCCACTTCCTCGCCCTTGCGATAGTTGCGCAGGGCGTCCTCGCCGGTCATGTTCCAGGACAGGTCGGACAGATGCACCAGGCCGTCGATGCCGCCGGGCAGGCCGATGAAGATACCGAAGTCGGTGATGGACTTGATCTGGCCACGCACCTTGTCGCCCTTCTTGAAGCTGGCGGCAAAATCATCCCAAGGATTAGCGCGGCACTGCTTCATCCCCAAGGAGATGCGGCGACGGTCTTCGTCGATTTCCAGGACCATGACTTCGACTTCGTCACCCAGGGATACGACCTTGGAGGGGTTGACGTTCTTGTTGGTCCAGTCCATTTCGGAGACATGCACCAGGCCTTCGATGCCCGGCTCGATTTCCACGAAGCAGCCATAGTCGGTGAGGTTCGCCACCTTGCCGAACATACGGGTACCTGTGGGGTAACGGCGGGAGAGACCCACCCACGGATCTTCGCCCAACTGCTTCAGGCCCAGCGAGACGCGGTTCTTGTCCTGGTCGAACTTGAGTACCATGGCGCTAACTTCATCGCCGACATTAACCACTTCGGAGGGATGCTTGACCCGGCGCCAGGCCAGGTCGGTGATGTGCAGCAGGCCGTCGATGCCACCCAGATCCACGAAGGCGCCATATTCGGTGATGTTCTTGACGATGCCCTTGACCGTGGCACCTTCCTTCAGGTTAGACAGCAGGCTGTCGCGTTCCGCACCCATGCTGGCTTCCAGCACGGCCTTGCGGGACACCACGACGTTGTTACGCTTGCGGTCGAGCTTGATGACCTTGAATTCGGATTCCTTGTTCTCGTAAGGTGTGGTGTCCTTGATCGGACGCACGTCCACCAGGGAACCGGGCAGGAAGGCGCGGATACCATTGATCATGACGGTGAGACCGCCCTTGACCTTGCCATTCACCAGGCCCTTGACGATACGGCCTTCTTCCATCGCCGCTTCCAGGTCCAGCCAGGCGGCGAGACGGCGCGCGCGATCACGTGACAGCTTGGTGGCGCCAAAACCATCTTCGATGGATTCGATGGCAACCTGCACGAAATCGCCCACAACCACTTCCAGCCCGCCACGATCATTCTTGAATTCTTCAGCGGGAATCAGGCTTTCGGACTTAAGGCCGGCGTTGACGGTGACGAAGTTGTCGTCGATGGCAACGACCTCGGCGGTAATGATCTCACCATGGCGCATCTCCTGCTTGGAGATGCTTTCTTCGAACATGGCGGC
>CAISDD010000557.1 GCA_903883985.1 uncultured Pseudomonadota bacterium
GACAGCCCCGTTGCTCTGCTGTTCCGAGCGCTGGGCGACCTGCTGTGAGGCGCTGGAAAGGTGGGTGACCGCATCGGCCACTTGGGCAATATTGCCGCGCACCTGGCTCAGGGTGCCATGCAGGTTTTCCAGCAAGGTATTAAACGCCTGCGCCATCACCCCCGCTTCCTCATTGAATGCCGTATCCTGGCCGGACAGCATGACCCGACGGGAGAGGTCGAGACTACCGGCGATATCGCCGATCTGCCTGGACAGGCGGCTGACCGGGCTGGCGATGCGCCCGCCGATGAACCAGGCCAAGAGCACCGAAAGCCCCAGGATGAATAACGCCAAGGGGGCACCCTCACGCAAGGTGTCCATACGGATTGCGCGCAACTGGTCGGCGGGAAACACCGCCAGCAGCTCGCCGCCATTCTTGACTTGTGGCAGCGGCATGCGCACCACGAATAGAAACTGATCTTCGATGAATCCGGTTCCCTTCATGGCGGCGGCCTGACTGCCCAGCAGTGAGCCGTCCACGTTCTTGGAGACGAATTCGTGCATCACCGGTTGCGGCGGAATGGCCTCGGTGAAGGCGGTCTTCTCGGCACCGGCAGAGGTGCCGGTGACCTTCAAGTAGCGCAGTTTGGAGGCTTGGTATAAGGAGGTGGCGGCCGCATCGGCAAGTATCATCTGGTTGCCGCCTTCGACGCCCCGTGTCGCCAGGTCAGCCACCGCCAGCAGTGCTGCCTCGTTGATGTGGCGGATCTCCTGCCGGCGCTCCTCGGCACGGTTGTTGTACTGCCAGACCCCCCCCACCAATTGCGAAATGAGGGCCACGCCGACGATGCCGCCGATGACCGTGGTCTTGATGCCGAGGCCTTTGGCCATGGTGACTCCCCGTTATTTTTTACTACCGCACTGGCCGTTCTTGCAGAACGATTGATAGCCGGTGTGGCAAGTGTTGCAGGTGGCTGCGGCAAGAGGGCCGGAAGCCGCTGTGGCGTCGTGGCCATCCTCGGTAAACACGTTGTAGGTCGGCTTGCCTCCCACATAAGTGGTCACGAACAAGGCCTTCATGTCTATAAGGTGCAGGATCATGTCGGCGCCGTCCGGGAACTTCCCGTCGCGCGAGGAGTATGCCTTCATCGCCTCCGGCCGCACCAGGATGGACACCTTACCGGGGCCACCGGGGCGTACGCTGCAATAGGTCTTCACGGTTTCCTGATAAATGGGCGGCAGCTTGGAGACATTCGCGGAACAATCGGGCAAGGCACCGATGGCGGTCAACGTCGTATGCACGGATGTCCATTTCGCCCAATCCGCTGGCAAGGTGGCGGCTTGGGCCAGCGCGCTGGCGCACAGCAACAACAGGGTTTGGAGCAAAGTCTTCATGGTGTTCTCCAGAAATTGAATGCCGAGTGGCCTGACCCTATCGGCCGAGAAAAGCCACACATGAATGCTTATGCAAGTATTTCATCTATTCTTGATTTTGGTCAAGTTGTAGAGCACGGCAGCCGCGCGGGGCGAACCGGATGATATCATCGCTGACTTTACCTGCCGCCCCCATGTCGATCACTACGCTGGAGCAACTGGCCAAGCTTGTGCGTGAATTCGGTCGCGAGCGCGACTGGCAGCTCTTCCACACCCCCAAGAATCTCGCCGCAGCACTCATCGTCGAAGCGGCCGAGCTGCTGGAACCCTTCCAGTGGCTCACTCCGGAAGAGAGCCTGAACCTGCCGCCGCAAAAAAGGGAAGCCGTGCGCCAGGAAATGGCCGACGTGCTGATCTATCTGGTGAGCCTGGCCAACTGTCTGGAAGTCGACCTGCTCCAGGCCGCACAGGACAAGCTCGCGATCAACGCCGCCAAGTACCCGGTGGAGAAGGCGCGCGGCTCCTGTGCCAAAGCCCATGAACTTTGAAATCACGTGCCATGACCCTGTACCTTTTTTCAGACCGCATGATCTACCACGCTGCCTTGCGGGTCTCTCTGCCCGTGACCTCCCCGCGTCACGCGGGCATCGATTTGTGAACCACAGCCCAACTACCCGCACCCTGGAATATTGCCCACCATGAGCGACTACCGACACCATCTGTTTTTTTGCCTCAACCAGCGTGAGGATGGTGCCGCCTGCTGCGCCGACCACGACGCCGAAGCCATGTTCCTGCGCGCCAAGAAGCTGGCGAAAAAACTGGGACTGCACGGCCATCAGGGTAGCTGCCGGGTCAACCGCGCCGGTTGTCTCGACCGCTGTGGCGAAGGTCCGGTCTGCGTCGTCTATCCGGACGCGGTCTGGTATACCTATGTGGATGCGGCCGACATCGACGAAATCGTCGAATCCCATTTGCGCGATGGCAAGGTAGTGGAGCGCTTGAAGATTTGACCCGCCACCGTTTACGCATCAAGGTGCCCATAGGCCACCTGGAAACCATTATCGAGGAACCCAGGGGCGCCCCGCTAGGACTCGCTTTGATCGCACATCCTCATCCCCTGAAAGGCGGCAGCCTCGACAACAAGGTGGCCTGGACCTGTGCGCGCGCAGCCCTGGCTTGCGGCCTAGTCGCGGTGCGGCCCAATTTTCGAGGTGTGGGCAACAGTTCCGGCAGCTTCGACCATGGCATCGGCGAAGCTTATGACCTGCTCGCCCTGGCCTCCTCGGTCAGTAGCCATTACGCAGCCCTGTCCTCGCAAGAAGGACGCCGGATTCGTAAGGCGGCAGAGCCGCCAACGACTCCGCTGTCCTGGACGCTGCTGGGGTTCTCCTTCGGCGCCTATGTGCAGCACCGGGTCGCACAGGAACTCGAAGCACTGCGCCTGATCATGGTCGCTCCGGCGGTGTCCATGTACGAATTCGATCAAAACAACATCCCGACGACGATCATCCATGGCACGGAAGACGAAGTGATCCCCTACACCGCCGCGCGCGCTTATGCGGGGCTCCATGGCCTCCCCTTGATTGAAATTTCGGGCGCCGGCCATTTCTTTCATGGCCGTTTGCGTGAGCTGCAAGACCAGATCGAACACCTGCTACGACAATCTTGATCACGCAGCACATGAGGCGCAGCCATTCATGCCAAGTTCAGACTTCCTGATCCAGGCCGGGATTTAGGCGGTAAATTCCGGAAGTGGGTTGGCATGATGTTCGCTCGAAATAATGCACGGGCGCGCGGCCGCGTAACTCGACGAGCAGGGACGACGAGGAAGCAGGGCTGGTTGCCGGGATGCTGAAACTGCGTGCGACCTGGATGGCTGAAGTAGAAGCGGCTTCCAGCCGCGTGATTTAAACGACAAAGTTGA
>CAISDD010000558.1 GCA_903883985.1 uncultured Pseudomonadota bacterium
CCAACTTTGTAGCCGAAATGTGCGTCGGACCACTTGATTTGTCCCTCGAACGCGCGGGCGTAGGGGTCGAGGAGCAGCTTGTTGGAGTTGAAGCGATGCCCGGCCTCGGGCTGGTAGGGTCCGTGGACACGGTAACCGTAGAGTTGTCCGGGGCGTACCTGTGGCAGGTAGCCATGCCAGACCAGGTCGGTCCGCTCCGGTAGGGAGATGCGCGCTAGCTCCCGCCTGCTCTTGGGGTCGAACAGGCATAACTCCACCTTTTCCGCATGCTCGGAAAACAGTGCGAAATTGACGCCGCTGCCATCCCAGGTCGCACCCAGGGGGTAGGGGTTGCCGGGCCAAATGGCGTGATCTTGCATCAGGTTTCTCCTGCGCGGGCCTGTGCCGCCAGCGTGTTTGCCATTTCCATAATGAGGCCTCCGAGTGTTTACGGGGGCTATGGTCACACACTGCGGCCGATTGTCCAGTTTCTTAAGTGCGCAGAGTGAACGGGGCGCCGACGGCCGAGTCCAGTCTGCCCCGGATTTTGCCGCATCGGGTCTTCCTCAACCCGGTACAAGCCGCGGACGCGCGATCTCCTTCCCGACATCAGCCGCGTGGCTGTTGGGGTTGGATGGCGGAATAAACGGTATTCCGCCCTACGCGCTACTCACCGGGTTTGTAGCGACTATCCCCATCCACGGGAGGGAAAAAGGCGATACACTCATTCCGTTTTTCCGTGCCCTCGAAGTGTGTGTTCTTGGCGGTATGGTTCTCAAGGCGTGTCACTGAATAGCATCGAATCGCAGGGGCCGGGATGTTTGCATCCCGTTTCCACTCCATCCAGACCACAGTATCAAAAGAATAAGCGGTGTAATGATGCGACTCTTTAACCGTACAAAACTCGAATTCGAGGCCCGGCTCGCCGGTCTGGAGCAGAGCCTGAGCGAGAAGGGCGATCTGCTCTCGGAGCGCGAGGTGCACGCCGCTGTTCTGGAGCAGCAAGCTCAGGCTGTGCTGTCGGAGCTCTATAAATATCAACACCTCGCCAATTCATTACAGGGGAGTGGTCACGATTCGCTTCATAAAATTCAAGCCAGCATGGTCGGCGTCATCGAATTGATGAAGGAAAAGAGAATCTCGGCCATAGAGTCGCAAAGCGCGTCCATGATTTCGCGTGGTGCCATAGAAAAAATATCAACCCATATTGCCGCGCTCAGTGAAACCTCGTCTCAGGTCGCGGCCAAGGTGGGTGGGCTCGAGGTCCAGGCGCAAGCCATCGGCGGCATCGTGCAGATGATACGTGAAATCGCCGATCAGACCAATCTGCTGGCTCTTAACGCGGCGATCGAAGCGGCTCGCGCCGGGGAATATGGGCGCGGATTTGCGGTCGTCGCCGATGAGGTGCGTAAACTGGCCGACCGAACAAGCAAGGCCACGTCCGACATAGGCGGCTTGGTGAGCAGGATTAAGGAGGAATCCGTTGCTAACCGAAACCAGATGAATGAATTGTCGGAGAGTGCAAGCTTATGTGCCGCCGAGGCGGTGGAGACCTCTGACGTGGTCAAGAGACTCCTGGGTCTTGCCGGTGATATGGATCATGCCATCTCCACGGTTTCTTTCCGCAGCTTCTGCGAGCTTGCCAAGATCGACCATGTGGTCTTCAAGTTTCGTGTCTATCGGGTATTGTGTGGAAACTCGAAGGAGTCCGAGTCGAATTTCTGCAATCACAAGCAATGCCGCCTTGGGAAATGGTATTACGAAGGCGACGGGATGCAGTTCTTTAGCACGAGTCGCGGGTATAAGGAATTGGAAGCCCCCCATGCACAGTTTCACCACTGGGCTGTAGAGGCCGTTCGTTCACATGAGGCCGGCAATATTGATCAACTCCTTGCTGCCACCGCTCGCATGGAGGAAGAAAGTGGCAAGGTCATCGGCCACCTCGAGGCCATCTCGATGGAAAGCGACCGTTTGTCCTCTATTAAGGTCGAGCAAGGTTCCAGCATCGAACTGTTCTAAGTGATGCTGCGAAACAGATTTGGTTTGCCACCGGGCCCCTCACCCTGCCCTCTCCCGAAGGGAGAGGGTTCCAC
>CAISDD010000559.1 GCA_903883985.1 uncultured Pseudomonadota bacterium
GACGGTGAGACTACCGTTGGAGTGGAAGTTCCCCCCATGATACGAGTTGGTATCAGAAGCAAACAGCACGTTGCCGCCGCTGGTGGTGAACGTCAGGTCATTGGTCAGTACGATATTGCTTAAAGACAACACGCTGATGCCGGTACCACTGCCCGTGCTGGTCAGGTTGGCATTGAGGTTGACGTTGCCACCAGACAGGCTGATCGGCCCGCCGGCGCTCAGTGTTGTGGCCGTCACTTGTAAATCTGTGGTACTGGACGCGGTCAGTGCACTGCTGTAGGTTTGTGCTCCCGTAGTGACGAGCGCAGCGCCATTTACAGTCGTGGATGCCGCCGTCACATTCAAAGAGGCCAGCGCCTTGCTGCCACCCACGCCACCGCTGATGATGAGGCTGCCGGTGCCTGCGTTGATGGTCAACGGCGATGAAGCAATATTGGTTTCACGGACGTAGCCAAGAACCGCATATGGGGTTGATTGCGTCGCGCTGAATGAACGCGTTGCGGTCAGGTCATTCCACTGACCAGCTGTGCCAAAGAACTGGCCCACGTTTTCCACGCTCCCGCTCGCGCCCTTAGCACCGTTGGGTTCACCCGTGCCATAGTTGGAGTAATACCCTGCGCTTGTCGTGCCCCCGCCACCGGAGTTTTGTGTGAAGAAGGTCTTGCCGGCCTCCGGGCCATCTGCCCAGGTCCAGTCAAGAGAGTTGACGGGGTCGGCCCGCCAAGCGCCGATCCAAGCGCCTCTGTATCCGGCCGTCACTCCAGCAATGGAGTTTTCCAGACGAGAGGTGATGGTGACCAGATAGCTATTACCCGTTGCCGAGCCGCCTGCGGTGCCGTTCTTGGCATCCGTTCTCGCCCACGTCCAGTCGTGAGCCGTGTCAGCGGTCTTGTCGACCCAGCTGTATTGGTTACCGGAATTCAACAAGCCGTGCAATCCGACATTGCCGCCGCCCGTCGTGATGGTCAGGCCGGACGTGTTGCCGAGTATGGTCTCGCCATAGACATCCATCGCGCCACCAGCGGTAGAAATGGTTTGTGCCGCGCTGCCATTGAAGTACACATCGCCGCCTACCAGTACGGTATTACCACCGAGCGTCGCAGTCTGGTTGTTGCCAAACTTCAACCAGCCGCCGTTGGTGCCGATGCTGGAAGCCGCGACCATGTTGATTCCGTCGCCGGTATTGCCGGAATCAGCCCAGAATTGAAGATTGAGCTTGTTGCTGCTGGAGCTGAAGCTGGCGCCGCTCTGCAACACGATGTGCCGTGCCGCCTTGAGCGTGAGGGTCGCGTCGCCTCCCGATGTCTTGGCAATGGCCGTCGAAACTGTAATGTCACCAGCATCTGTGGATGTGCCGGAGGAGCCTTGTGGGGTGCTATTCACAGCGGTATCAACCGTCACGCTGGTGCCACTGTTCAGGCCACTGCTGACATTTCCGACAATGGCCGACGCTTGGCTACTGCTGATCGTGTAGTTGTAAGGATCGATCAACCACTCGCCAGCCAAGCCAGCGGGGGAACCTGCGTTGACCCGAGCATTTTCGATATCGACCTGATGCCCCGAGGTTTCCACTTGGCCGCCATTGCCGCCGTCGATGCCGCTTCTGGCCAATACGGTGCCATGCACGCTGGTGAGAGAGTTTCCGTTGTGCACATCTGACCACAGCACCACCTTGCCGCCATCGCCCTTGTCGCTGGCACTGGCATCGATGACGGCGTTCCGGCCCATGGTCACGCTGGTGGCCTGGTAGATGCCGTTGCTGCCCTGCCAGTCGCCGCCCACCAGCACCGTGCCGCCGCCCGTGGCGCCCGTGGCATCGATGTGAGTGGCGTCGAGCAGGTCGATATGGTCGCCCAGCAGTGTGGCGAGGCCGCCGTTGCTGCTGCGTCCCCTTGTACTCAGCGTGCTGTTGCCCGTGATCGCCAGACGGCCCTGGCCGGGCGCAGTGGGTGCACTAGGCTGAGTGGGCACATCGGGTAGCGGGCTGGGGTTGTCGCTTTGGGCTGGCGCCGACGCGCGTAGCTGGATCTGCCCACCCTGGCCGCCGCTGGCGTCCAGCGTCGCGTTGGTCACTTCGATGTCGCCTTGTGCGGCGATGTCGATCTGGCCGCCACGGCTTTGCTGGTCCTGCGTTGCCGAAGCATTCACCTCACCTTGCAGTTCTACCTTGCCAGTGGCCTGGATGCTCAGCGCACCGGCTTGCAGCGGCGCGCTCAAGTCGATGCGGGCGCTGGCGCTCTGGCTGAAGTTGGTGGCCTGGATCAGCACCTTGCCCGCGCTGTTGGAGGCATTGCCTGTGGCACTGATGCTGCCGCTATTGAGCACCTCGGGCGCGCTGATCTCGATTTTGCCCGCCGGGCCGTCGACTGCGGCGTTGGCGGCAATGCTGCCGCTGTTTTCGATTTTGTCGGAGGCACTGAGCACGATCTTGCCGCCACGCAGCGACATGCCGCTGGCCTCCAGCCGGCCGGAGTTTTTAACGACGCCGCCCTGGACGCGGTTCAAAGCCTGGGCCGAGAGGATGATCAGCCCGCCCGGCGCCAGGACCGCAGATTTGTTCTCTACCAGCGCCGCGATGGTGGCCGGCGTGACGCGAATATTGGCCAGCGTGTTGTTGCTGTCGAATTGCAACTCAAACGCTTCGCCGGCAGCCAGTGCGACCGTGCCAAGGTTGGCGACAATGACGCCGCTGTTGCGCACCTCGGGTGCGAGCAGGGCGATGTAGCCGCCCAGGGCGGCCTTTAACTGGCCTTCGTTGACCACCGAAGCGGTGGCGCCGTTGCGCTCGAATGTGGTCTTGCCAGCCATGAAATCTGCAAGGCTGATGCTGTGCGTGGTGGCCACCAGAGCACCGACATCGACGCTGGCCGTGGGGCTGAAATAGACGCCGTTGGGGTTGCTCAGAAACACCTGACCATTGGCGCTGATGCGCCCAAAGATCTGGCTCGGGTTGGCGTCGAGCACGCGGTTGAGCGTGACGCTGCTGGCACCGGGCTGGTTGAAGTTGACCTGCGCGGCGCGGCCGACGTTGAAGGTGGCCCAGTCGATGGCGGCGCGGTTCGTGCTCTGGTTGATGTTGAGTGTGGAACCGCTTTGCTCGATGCCTGCCTGCCCGCCCACCACCCGGCCGCCATTAGGCAACTGGGTCGGCGTGGGCGCCACAGGCAAACCCGGCGGCCCAGCCAGCGCGCAGGGCGCGCCGAGTCCCACTGCGGCCATGAATACGGCCGCTAGTGCCCCGGCGCGCACCGTGCGCTTGCCACGTCCCTTGGCGGTTTCGGCCACAGCGACGTAGGCCGCCAAGCGGTCATTCCAGACTAAGCGGTAGGTTTTGTTCATGGTTTTGCCTCGCAACGAGCAGCATGTAAGCCATGATTGACGATTCGTGAATCATGGCTTACAGTTGATAAATGTTTGAAATTATTCGAAGTTCTACCTTCGACAACTGGCTGGACAGACTGAAACATCGCCAGGCCAGGGCGCGTATCCAGATACGGCTTGACCGCATGGCTCTCTGAAACCCCGGCGATGTGAAACCTGTCCGCGAGAGCGAGAATTAGATGCGTATCGCTGTGGGGCCCGGTTATCGGATCTATTTCATTCAGCGCGGGCATCTGCGGATTGTTTTGCTGGCAGGGGGCGATAAAAACTCGCAGGACACCGATATCGAAAGCGCCATCAGGATTGCCAAAGACCGGAAGGACTAAACCATGACCGAGAAATTTTCCCGTTTCGACAGCGCGGACTACCTCAAGACCGAAGAGGACATCCAGCTTTACTTTGAGGCTTGCCTGGAAAAAAGCGACCCGGCGCTGATCGCCCATGCGCTCGGGGTGATTGCCCGCGCCCAGGGCATGACGAAGTTGGCAAGAGATACCGGCCTGTCGCGAGAAGGGCTTTATAAGGCGCTGTCTGCCGACGGCAACCCGGAGTTCGCTACGGTGATGAAAGTAATCAATGCGCTGGGGTTGCGGCTTCACGCAACGACCGTTCCGTTGGCATAAGCCTTGATCACGACCGGCATAGTCCGCGCCCATCATCTTCAAAGCGGGAGACTGGTGGTGAGCCAGAGCCGGTCGATGACGTGCGAGCCGTCCTGATCGTTGCCGCTGGCGGTGGAATTGGGGTTTCTGCCCTGGCGGCGCGCCCAGGTGAGCTTGAGGTTGAGGCCGCTGCTCGACTGCCCGGCCAGTGAAAGGCCGCTGCCCCGCAGAGCGATGACCTTGGGTGAGGCGGCACCGGTGTAGTCGTTGTTGCGATTGACGGTGACACTGCCGCTATCCTGGAAGGCGGTGAGGTTGAAGCCTTCGGGCAGCCGCCAGCGCAGTTCTAGTGTCAGCAGCGCGCCTTCCGCGCCGCCGCCTTCGCTGGCGGGATAGGCGCGCACGCCGCTCGAGCCGCCGAGGTAAAACTTTTCCGATGAATCGAGGTTCTTGCTGGCCACCTGCCCGGTGAGCGAGCCAAACAGCGAGACGCTGTCGGTAATCACCTGCTGACGGGTTGCGGCGTAGCGCAGCTTGCTGAAACTGCCGGCGCTACGGGTGGTGGCTGCATCGGCCGCCTGGTTGGGCGAGCCGTCAAGATCGAGCCTGCCCTGCGTGAAGCTCAGGCTGGCGCTATTGGCGCCGCCGCCGGCGAGATTATCGAACAAGTTGCCGGTGAGGCCGAACGTGGTCGAGTCGACTGTGTAGCGCGTGGTGGTGGCACCGGCGGACTCGTTGTCGAAGGTCTTGCTGTCGGCGGCGGCGTTGAAGTAGAGGTTCTTCAGCCGCGCCCGGATGATCGGGTAGCTGGCTTCCAGACCGTAGGTGGCGGAAGTGCCTTTGCCGTTCAGGGCAAGGAATTCGGGGGCAATGAGTTTGTAGCTCATTCCTGATGCGTTGGCGCCGATACGCCAGCCGTTGCTGCCTAGCGGAAACGTCGCGCCCAGACGCAGGTAATCACTGCCCTGGGTGTGGATGACGCTGCTGCTGACGAGGTCGCCAAAGCCCAACGGGCTATTGAAGCTAAGGTTGGCGGTGACCCGGTTCGCGCCGGTGGAACGTGAGCCGGTGTTGTCGAGACCCGCATCGCCGACCAGCAGCGGTTCGGCGCCAAGCTTGAGCACGAGATCCGTCTCGCCCTCGTTGGTACCCTCGGCCAGGCTGCCGACGACGGTAATACCGGGCAGATCGTCCGCGAGCAGCAAGGCACGGTCGATGACATCCGTATTGAGCACTACACCGGATTTCTGCTGGGCACCAAACATACGCTCGACCTGATCCATGCCGACGCGCGCTTGGGCCTTGCCTTCCAAACTGAGCTTGTAGTCCAACCTGAGCTTGCCGAACACGGCTTCGACGATCTGGATGGTAATGATGCCGTCATCGATGTCCTGTGCCGGCAGATAGGCGCGAACGATCCAGCCGGCTTCGTGGTAGGCGTTGGCCACCGCTGAGGCCGCGGCTTGCAGTTGGGCGAAATCGAGTGGTCGGTTGAGGTACGCCGCAACAACGGGTGCCAGTTGCTTGGCGCTGATGAGCGTGTTGCCGGCAAATCGAAATTCGCGGACGGTGACGCTAATCCCGATCACAGGCCGCATCGGCACTGGCGCGGCGGGGACTTCAGGAGCGGTCTTGCGCGGTAGCCGGGTGGATTGCTCACGTTCAATTTGCTGGCGCAGCGCGCCGGCGTCCGGCGGCGTCTGTGCTTGCGCCTGCGGCGCCAGTGCAACAAGCGTTGCGGCAACCGCTGGCAGTTTACGGAATAGTCCTGATACTCGCACTTGGGCGTCCCTCAATGTGGCTGACGGGCGCCATTCAAGCAAACCAATTTCGCCAAAGCTTGCAAAATCTTGCAAGCCGGGGAAGAGTCAGGCGTCGATCTGGACCGCCACGCAGAGCTGATAGCCTTCTTTCCAGAGCGACTTGATCGCCGGGTCGGAGGCACCGGCCTCGGCCAGTTTCTTCTTCAGGCGCGAGATGCGTACTTCAAGCGCGGATTTGCCCTTGTTGTCCGGCTCCAGTTCGAGCAATTCCATCAGGCGCCAGTACTCGAGCTTGCGTCCCGGTGCTTCGGCCAGACTCTTGATCAGCACCACGTCCGCTTTGCTGAGCGCCACTTCGACCTGGTCGCTGAGCAGGACCAGCCGAGCCGTGTCAAGCATGAGCTTGGTGTTCTGGTTGGCTGCGTCGCGGACGCGCCGAGCCACACTGCCTACCGCGGCGCCGAGTTCGGCGGGCGAAACCGGCTTCGATAGATAAAGATCGGCGCCGCTGGCATAGCCCTTGATGCGCTCTTCGACGGCGGTGCGCGCAGTCACCATGATGATGTGCAGGCCGGGGTGCGCACTGCGCAGGCGTCGAGCGATGGAGAAACCGTCCTCGCCGGGCAGGTTCAGGTCGAGAATCAGCAGGTCGACGTCCTGGCCGGCAAGATGATCGTCCAGATCGTCGGCACAGCAAAAACCTGCGACATCATAGGATTGTGCTCTCAGGTAATCGACAAAAAGTTCACGCAGGTCTGGGTGGTCTTCGACAATCGCGATTTTAAGGCTGGCAGGCATAACGGCTTTATACCCACACAAGAAGCGGCATAGCTTGCAAAAGCTTACATACGCAACTGGAAAACCACCGACGCAGCCGCGTCGAGGTAAAGCAACTCGCCCCCCAGCATGCCGGCCAGTTCCCTGGAGAGGAAAAGCCCGACGCCGGATCCGGAGTAGCCCTGGGTCTGGGGCGCACGATAATACTTTTCGAATACCTTAGCGGGATCGGGCCGGCCCGCTGGTCCGATGGCGTTGCTCACCCGGAAGATGATGTTGGGCGCTGGCAGGTTTTCGATCGTCAATGCAAGCTGCACCGGGGCGCTGGTTGCGCCGTATTTGATCGCGTTTTCTACCAGGTTGGTCAGAATGATGCGCAAGAGTTTGGGGTCGGTTTTGATATCAGGACGCGCTGCCAAATCGAGGACGATGCGCTCGGGTTGCTGGCTGTCGGCGGCAACCGCCTCCACCAGACCGGCCACATCGCAGGGTAGACGCTCCACGCTCACCTCGCCATCGACCAGCTTTACCGACTGCAAAGAACGCTCTATGACGTCGCTCAAACCCTGTATGGCCCGCTCGGCCATACCGATGGTCTTGGGCGGCATCGGCTGGAAGTCGATGGCCATGCGCAACACGGAAAGCCCGTTGCGCATCTCGTGGCTCAGCATGGAAAGCAACTGCCCTTGCTGGACATTGAGACCGCGCTCGTATTTCACGGCGCCCTCAGCCAGCCGCGCGGCTTCATGCGCCTGCTGGGTCGCTGCGTACTCAGCTCTGTGACGGGCGCGGAGAGCAAGCTGCAATGCAATGACACTGCCGAGCGCCGCAATCTGCATGCTGTGCAGCAGTAGGATGCCACCGGCTACCACGCCCATCAAGGTGAGTTGCATCATGGTTAAGCCCACCATGCTGACCAGATTGGCGACGAGCATCAGGCTGGCGCCGGCATCCTTGCGGCGCCAGAGCCGGATCGACATCCCGACGCCCACCGGCGGCATGACAAACGCAAGGGTGAAGACCAGCGGCATGGTTTCGATGTAATAGCCGAGCGGTATTGCGGCGATGGCCAGAAGCGCCAGCCAGAAATTGCCTTCGAAAAGCCAGAACAGGATGCGCTCGGAGCGCTCGATCCGGAACAAGCGCCGGTAAAACGCATAGTTGAAGGCGATCATGCAGAGCGTTGAAACACGAACCGGATACGCGCTGACCGCGGCCCAATCGAATTCGAATCCGAGATATTGCCGTATGAAACCGTCGACGCCGGCAAAGTTGATCGTCACACTGATCTGGCAGGCCAGAAACCAGAGCGTGAGGCTGTCGTGCCGCAAGTTCCAGTTGAGGAAGTTGAACAGTATCCCTGTGAGCAGTATGGAGAGTACCGCCATCAACAAGCCGACCTCGAGCGAGCTGTTGGCGAAGAAGGCTTCCGGCGCCCACAGGCGCGGCAGGATGACAGAGGAGGAACCGGTGGCTAGCCGCAAGTAATAGGTGCGTGGCCTGTCGTCGGCATGGTGGAGTTTAAAAACAAAGCCGCGATAGTGAGCCTCACCTTTGTCGAAGGGCAAGGCGCTGCCGCTCCGACGTTCGATATACCTGCCGGGGTGAACCTGGTCGGGTTCGTAGAGACGCAAGTCCTCGAGGTAGGACGGCAGGATGTCGAGCCACCACTCTCCGGCCGGGGCCGTTACCGTGAAGCGTAGCCAATTGACGCTGCGTGTGAAGCCGGCGGCGAGCATGCCGCCCGGCAGGGGTCTGAAGTTGCTGCCGGCAGAGATGCTTTGGATGTTTTCAGTGCCGGACTTGTCCTCCCGCACGGCAAGGTCGCTCAATCGAGGCTCTTGAACTGACGCGGACGACGACACGGCCTGCAAGCAGAGCAAGAAGAGCAGCAGATATCGGGAGAAACAGCGCTGGACCATGTTGCTAGTCTAACTCCAGAATTCCTGATCCAGCCGTAAGTGGGGGTTGCACGTTTTTACGATTCAGACCTGGGAGTCAATCATCATGGCGCCGGCAAGCAATAGGAAACAGACCACGGTTTTTGATCATTACAGACGCCAGGGGCACTCCAGGTTGGGCAGGAAGTGGGTCGGGGTGTGGAAATAGATATTTTCGTCATAGTAACCGTTGAACAAGTCGTTGAAGCTTTCCACGTTCAGTGTCAGGTCGTAGCGACCAGAAAAAGCGACCATTTTCTGAAACAGGTCAGGGTGCCTGAAGGCGATGTTGGCCGCTTGGTAGGCGCCGAGGCTACAGCCATGAGCGATGCCTCCCACGATCTGGTCAGGGAGGTGAAGGCGGCGGCCCAGGCCAACATGCGCAATGTCCGGGTGCGCAGCCCCATGCCCCAGCAGCCGGTGGCGGCCAAGCTATCGTCGGATGCTGTACTGGCGGCCGCACCCCAGGCCACCCGGCACAAGACCACCGAGCAGATCGTCGCCATGGGCACCTCCACCGGTGGCACTCAGGCCTTGGAGAAAGCAAGCGTAGCTTGGGCTGACGACTGGAAGCGCAACATCCACGGCCGTGCTGAGTTGCGCCGACATGAAACGTCGGCTAACGCAAGCTGCGCTGACTGGGGTAAAACCGGCGAGACGCCGACGCTACTCATTAGCGCCAGGTCGAAGCTTGCAAGGTGTTGGGCTTCGCCTTGCTAAGCCCAACCTACGCGGGCTAATTTTTAACTAAGTTGTTCAACATGCTCTCGATAGCGTCGTGCATGACCGCTTCCGCCTTTGACAGGGTGGCGTAATGCTGGATCATCCGGTCCATCTCCACTTGGACCTCCGTCTGTTGTTTTTTTCTGAGTTGGGTGATCAGGGTTTGGATCTGCACCTGCAGCGCGGACAAGGCCTGCTGATCTGCGACCATTTGGTTCACAAGCTGCGCCAGGCGCTCAGCTTGGTCTGGGCTGTGTTGGGCTGACGTGGCCACAGCCCCCTGCCCGGAAGCTGGCTGGCAGGCGTACATACGTCCGGGGTAGGCGCCGCCCTTGCAGGCACCAGGAGCGATGTCTTTGTAGTTGCAGTCGTTATTCCAGCAGACTGCGGTGATGCCCGCGAGGCTCGAATTGCAGCGCGCCGCATCGGGGTTGGGACCCATCGAGTTGGTTCCGACGGCGTGCCCCGAGCAATCGCCTGTGCCGACCAATTTCCAGGCGCCTGTCGAGGTTGATGGCTGCGCCAGGCCCACCCGTGCGATGCAGACGGCCGCCAACATGGAAATCGAGATCCGATGCAAGTTGTTCACAGACGCTCTCCTCGATCAATCCGGCAACCGGGCCGCAGGTATGGAAGTCCGCCCCGTTCGATGTTCACACTACCTCTACGTGACAATATTACAGAGGTAGCGGGCACAGTTTGCGAGTTTTTTTGTAACTACTCAGGTACTGCTGTATTTCTCCTTCCCCTTCAAGGGGAAGGCCGGGATGGGGATGGGGTCATTGCTCTGTCACTTTTACCCCATCCCCACCCTAACCATCTTCTTGAATGGGAGGGGATTGCTGTGGTTGTTTTAGACTATTGTCGCGGCCGACCTGAAAGTGGTTGAAATCTGACGGTGTGAAACTGGTTTTCTTGGGGTTTTCTTCGGGGTTGGGATTGTTCCAGGCGGGTGTGTTCTTGACTGTTGGTCGTGTTCTTTTGTGGCTCTATGTGGTTCATAGTGGGTAATTACATCTGTAACCATCTTCCGTGACGACCGTGGATCACCCCAAAAAGGAGCAGAACTCCGTCTCCATGGGAATGGCTTCTACCATGAATACGACTAGCAACAGGGGGTGGCGACCCTCGCAGCGCGGCGACCCATTGCTCACCTACAAATCATGGTGGTCATCTAACTGCAGATAACCTCTACACATTTTGGCAACCTTTCAGCAGTAAACCCGCTTCGTTCTCAAACCTGGCAGGAGGCCCTACCCACTGTCTTTCATATAGATCCTAACAAGTGAACCCTGCCGGGCGCACCCATGAAAAACGCCGCCCACGGGCGGCGTCCAGCGCTAAGCCCGCGAGCTTACTGGCAGACCTGCTGCATATTGAACGGCAGCAGGTTGCTGCTGTTTGCTGCATCCATGCCGGTCGACACCAACCAGTGCAGTGCCTTGGTGGGGATGGGGGTGATGCCGATCAGTTCGGTAGGACATTTGAAGGTCAGGACATACAGAGGCTTTTCGCCCGTGGGGTAGACCTTCTTGATGGTCGGGAGGATGGATGCATCGGCCAGGGGAGGAGCGGAAGGCATGGAAGGCAACGCCCGCTTAATGTCACTGAACGTGGGCAAGCTCAGATTAAACGCAGGTAAGGACACGTTGAACGAAGGCAAAGACAGGTTGTACGCGGGCAAAGCCGGGGCGTAGGTGGGAACGCTCACTGGATTCGAGGCCACTGTGCTAGCCGGGCGGGGGCTGAAGGCGCTTGCGTACAACGTGGGGGGGACTGCAGTAACAACGGCGACCGGCACGATAATATCGGCGCGGGTCGCCGCAACAGCGGGCGCAGACAGGCGGACATCGACGCGAGCCGGGGCGGCAGCCGGCACCGCGACCGCGTTTGGCTTGGCAACCACGGACAGCACGGCCACAGGCACCGCGGCTGCGTTTGGCTTGGCAACCACGGACAGCACGGCCACAGGCACCGCGGCTACGTTGGGCTTGGCAACCACGGACAGCACGGCCACGGGCACCGCTGCCACGTTGGGCTTGGCAACCACGGACAGCACGGCCACGGGCACCGCTGCCACGTTGGGCTGGGAGACGACCGGCACGTTGGCGGCGGCATTGACCTTGGGCGCGGGTTCCGCTACGGCGTA
>CAISDD010000560.1 GCA_903883985.1 uncultured Pseudomonadota bacterium
CGCCTTGTTGCCGTGTTTCTGCTTGTAATCGGCCACCGCAGCCTTGATGGCATCCTCCGCCAGGATGGAGCAGTGGATCTTCACCGGCGGCAAGGCCAGCTCCTCGGCGATCTGGGTGTTCTTCAAGGCCAGGGCCTCATCCAGCGTCTTGCCTTTGACCCATTCAGTCACCAAGGAGGAAGAGGCGATCGCGGAGCCGCAGCCATAGGTCTTGAACTTGGCATCTTCGATGATGCCCTGCTCGTTCACCCGGATCTGCAGCTTCATCACGTCGCCGCAGGCCGGCGCACCTACCATGCCGGTGCCAACCCCGCCCTGATCCTTGTCGAACGCGCCGACGTTGCGGGGATTTTCGTAGTGGTCAAGAACTTGTTCGCTATAAGCCATGTGTATCTCCTAGTTATTCGTTGGGTTACGGCGCTCCTCGCCTAACCCAACCTACCCCGACCTACCCATCAATGCGCCGCCCACTGCACCGTATCGAGGTCGATCCCATCCTTGTACATCTCCCACAGCGGTGACATTGCGCGCAGCTTGTCAATCTTTTCGTGCAGGAGTTGGATGGTGTAGTCAATTTCTTCCTCGGTGGTGAAACGTCCTATGGTGAAACGGATGGAGCTGTGCGCCAGTTCGTCGTTGCGCCCCAGGGCCTTGAGCACGTAGGACGGCTCCAGGCTGGCGGAGGTACAGGCGGAACCACTGGATACGGCCAGATCCTTGATTGCCATGATCAGGCTCTCGCCCTCGACGAAGTTGAAGCTGACGTTGAGGTTGCCGGCGATGCGGCGCTCGAAATCGCCGTTGAGGTGCACTTCCTCGATGTCCTGAAAGCCGCGCCAGAGTCGGTCGCGCAAACCGCGGATGCGCTCGGTCTCGGCGCCCATTTCCAGCCTGGCGATGCGGAAGGCTTCGCCCATACCCACGATCTGGTGGGTCGCCAGCGTCCCGGAACGCATGCCCCGCTCGTGACCCCCGCCGTGCATCTGCGCTTCCAGCCGCACCCGTGGTTTGCGCCGCACGTATAGGGCTCCCACGCCCTTGGGGCCGTAGGTCTTGTGAGCGGAAAAAGACATCAGATCGACCTTGAGCTTGCCGAGATCGATTTCCACCTTGCCGGTGGCCTGTGCGGCATCGACGTGGAAAAGGATGCCACGGCCGCGACAGAGTTCTCCGATTGCCGGGATGTCCTGGATCACGCCGATCTCGTTGTTCACGTACATCACGGAAACCAGGGTGGTGTCGGGGCGGATCGCGCCCTGGAGTTCTTCCAGATCGATCAGCCCGTCGGGGCGCACCCCCAGGTAAGTCACCTCGTAGCCTTCGCGCTCCAGTTCACGACAGGTGTCCAGAATGGCCTTGTGCTCGGTCCTCACCGTGATCAGGTGTTTTCCCTTGCCGTGGTAAAAGTGGGCCGCACCCTTGATGGCGAGGTTGTTGGACTCGGTGGCGCCGGAAGTCCAAACGATTTCCCTGGGATCGGCGTTCACCAGTGCCGCGACCTGGCTACGCGCCTCCTCCACCGCATGATCGGCATCCCAACCGAACACGTGGGAGCGCGAAGCCGGGTTGCCGAAGAATTCGCTGAGGTAGGGAATCATCTTCGCGGCCACGCGCGGGTCCACCGGGGTGGTGGCCGAGTAGTCAAGGTAAATGGGGGTTTTAACCATGTCAATACACTCCGTGAGCCCTACGTCGCTTAATACGCGGCCTTGATTTCCGCCGTGCCTATCATTCGACGCGATTCCTTGCGAGGTGAGGACACTTCCAACGCCTGTTTTTCCAGTTGCTTGCCAACCAGATCGCTCAGCATCACCGACTCCAGGTAGTCGTAGATGCGGGTATTGAGGGTCATCCACAGATCGTGGGTCATGCATTCACGGTCGTCACGACAGTTGCCCTGACCGCCGCACTGGGTCGCGTCGATAGGCTCGTCCACCGCGCGGATGATCGTCGCCACAGAGATTTCATCCAGCGACTTGGCCAGCGTGTAGCCCCCACCCGGGCCGCGCACGCTGTCGACGATGCCGTGACGGCGCAGGCGACCAAAAAGCTGTTCCAGATAGGACAGCGAAATACGCTGGCGTTCGCTGATGCCTGCCAGTGTGATCGGACCGCGCTGATGCCGCATGCCCAGATCGATCATCGCGGTTACCGCGAAGCGTCCTTTGGTGGTCAAGCGCATGGTGAACCTCGTTGTTGGATGAATGATGGCAACACTGTACAAATCCCGATTGATTCAGTCAACTATTATTCAATCGACGATCTTGTTCA
>CAISDD010000561.1 GCA_903883985.1 uncultured Pseudomonadota bacterium
GCGGGCAGAATCGCGCACGCGGCCAGCACGCTCACGGCGAGCAGCAAGCAACAGGCGCGAATAGCAGGGACGGCAGGCAGGTTCAAGGGCACGAGCGACATTGTGAACGTTTTCGCGAAATGGCTCATCCGGTTTCGGGGGGACGGATCGCGCCTGAAGGCGCTCCTACGGGCGACCCGGCCGCCGCGTAGCGGCCCTTCCGCATAATCGTGATGAACTTTTATCTAAAAGTGGTTGAAAGCACTAAAGATTATCCGTGTGACTGCCGTTATCATGTTCGGCATTTGCATTTCCAGGAATCATGCGGTAACCCTACAACCATGCGAGAGAACATCCTGACCGGGCGCCACTCCACGACCACGACGACTCGGGCTGGCCTGCGCGCGCTGGCCTGCGCCTTGTCGGCCTGGCTGCTTCTTTGCGCACCCGTGCTGGCAGCCGACCTCCAGGAAAACGATCTGCTCTTGCTCGATGTAGTCATGGAGCGTCAGATTCTGGCCTCGTCGGCGACTGCTTACGCGCTGGGAGCTACGGCCGTGGTGTCACTGGCCGAGTATTGTGCAGCCCTGGAATTCCCCATTTCCGTCGACGCGGCGTCGGGCACGGCCAGCGGCTGGTTCATCCGCCCGGAGCGCGGCTTCAAACTCGACCTCAAGGGGGGCGTCGCCGAGATCGCTGGGAAACGCACGCCTTTCTCGCAAGACGAAGTGTTTGTCCACCAGGGCGGAGTCTTCGTCGCCATCGAGACCCTTGCGCGCTGGTTTCCGGTGGACTTGATCTTGAAGACCGCGACCCTGTCGCTCGAAGTGACACCGCGTGAACGCCTGCCGCTGCAGGAACGCGCCTTGCGCCGCGCAGCCGCTCAGGAAATCTCCGGTGTCGCCCCGGCCAGCCTGCCCTTGATTGCCACGCCCTATCGGCTGCTCGGCCCGCAGGTCGCGGACATCGGCCTGGGCTACTACGCAATCAACAGCCCTGCCAACACGGCCGGCGCCAGCCGCGGCGCCAATTATTCGGCGCTGGTGGGCGGCGATGTCGCCTACATGGATTCTCGTCTCTACCTCAATGGCAACCAGAACAGCGCCCTCTCGGATGCCCGCCTGAGTCTATCCCGCGACAAACTCGGCCTGCCCTGGCTACGCTACGTCGAGGTCGGCGACATCGTGCCAGCCATCGTCTCCGGCCTGAGTTACAGCGGTGTGGAACGCGGCTTCCTGATCCAGGGCGGCGGTTCTGCCCTGGGTCGAGACGACCTCATCAACAGCGACACGATCCATCTCAGCGGGAACGCGCTGCCAGGCTGGGACGTGGAGCTGTTCCAGAACGGCATGCACATCGGCTATCAGACGATAGGCGCGGACGGTCGCTACAATTTCACCAACATCGATCCACTCTCCGGCGAGAACAAGTTCGAACTCGTCTTCTACGGCCCCGCCGGCGAGCGCCGCAGCGAAACCGTGATCCGCAACAGCGGCCTGGGGCCGGATCAGCCCGGCAGCGTGCGCTATCAGTTCTCGGCCTCGCAGCAGGGCGAGCATCTCTACCGCGGCAGCGACACAACTTACCTCAGCATGAGCGACGTGGGTGCTACCCGGTTTGCCGGCGGCATGGAGGTTCGGGTCCTGCCGAAGCTCTCTTTGCGCGGCGCCTGGAACAATCTGATGGTCAACGGCCAGCGGCTCGATTACACCAGCCTGGGGGGTTCCACCTCCTGGCATGACTTCAGCCTCAAGGCCGACGCCACCCATGACCCGATCCATGGCACGATCTGGAACGGCTCCCTGCAACTTCCCGCCAAGACGACTCTCTGGGGCTTCGATACCCGCTTCAGTCATACGCAATATGCCCAGTCGGTGCTGCTCAACACCACCCAGAACACCCTCACCCCTATCACTGCCACGACCACCACCCCAGGCACCACCGTACTGCAACTGAGCAGCCGCACCGGCGTCAGTCTGAGCGGCCCCATCGGCCCCGCGAAGACTGAATTTTCCCTGTTTCACAACCGTGGGGCGGGTCGCGACTCGAACAACGCCTCGGCGGGTTTCACCGCGCGAGCTGGCAAGTTCACCTTCGGCAACACCCTCAACTATTTTCAGTTCGGCCCCGACTTGTATGGGGTGAGACTACCCGATCAGCTCACCGGCAATGCCTTCTTCAATACGAGCGCCATCCCCATGTCCTTGCGTGGCGGCCTCTCCTACGCCTTGAAACCCCAGCTTCAGGCCTATCAGTATTTCCTCGACAGCAATCTGAGCGTGGCGAAAGACATGACCATGAACTTCGGTCTGACCTACACGCCAACCTCCGGCCTCACCGAGTACACCTCCGGTCTCAACTGGCAGTTGCCCCAGGTCACGCTGAGTCCGCGCGTCACCTATGACAACAACGGCACCTACAGCGGCTTCATCTATGCGTCCTTTTCCCTGGCGCCGCGTCCGGACCGCAGCGGCACATTGGTCAGCGGCACTTCATTGGTCACCGCAGGCACGGTCGCGGCCAGGGTCTATCTCGACAACGACGCCAGCGGCAGCTTCACACCGGGAGACGAAGCCCTGGCCAATGTCACGGTGCGGGCGCCGCAGGCAGCCCGCTCGGGCGTGACCGACGCGCACGGAGTGGCCTACCTGACCGGCCTTGCCTCGCCGCGTCCCACGGATGTCGTGCTGGACGAGGCGACGCTGCCCAACACACAGATGAGCTCGAAGAACCCGGGCAACTCGGTACTGCCGCGGCCAACGGCCACTGCGGTGATCGACTTTCCTGTCATGCCGACGGGCGACATCGAGGGACACGTCTATGCACTGCAAAATGGCAAGCGCGTGCTGCTCGCGGGCGCGATGGTGGAGTTGCGCGATGCCACGGACAAGGTCACGGCCTTCAAGAACTCGAGCCACGACGGCTACTACCTGTTCGAATCCATACCTTACGCCGCCTACAGCCTCAATCTGGCGGGAGAGCGCCGCGAAAGATCGAATCAGCCCAAGGTGACCCTGAATCGCGATCACGCCACCTATTCTCATGTCGATCTCATACTTGGGGCGAATGCGGCGACCGTCATCGCTACGCCAAAAACGATCCCGGCCACTGCTGCCACTCCTGTGAAGCCTGTAGCTCCCGCGCCTGCAACCATTCCCGCGAAGCCTGCCTCCCCCGCACCGGCGCCTGCCGCCAAGCTGCCCAAGCCAGCGCCCAAGCCCACCGATGGGCGCCTGGTACAACTGGGTGCATACGCAAACATCGAAGCCGCGCAGGCGTACCGGCGAAAACTTCGAGGGCTGGCCTTGATGGAGACGACCCGGATCGACATCGTGACGGTCGACCTGGGAAATTTTGGTTACTTTCATCGTGTGGTCGCGACGCCATTCGAGACCAGCGCGGAGGCTCTGTGCGCATCCCTGAAGGCACGCGGTACCGAGTGCTTCACGATCGAACCATGACGAGGAGAAGGAAGATGCATCGTTTCCAGGACTATCTGCGTGTGGGCGTCATCACGGCGATGCTGGCCTTGTTGGCCACCACCGAAGTGGTGTTTGCGGAGGAAACCGCAGCGAGCGACGACACCTCGGGTTATATACGGGATTTTCTTTCCGACCCCAGGCGAACCGGCTCACTGGCAGGCAGCATCCTGGGCGGCGCACTCATGGCGAATCCGGCCGGCCCCATCGTCGGCAGCGTGATCGGGTTCTTCATCGGCAAGAACTCGATGTACGACGAGGACAAAGCCAAGTCGCAACAAGCCAATGCGCTCTACGCCAGGCGCGACATCGCACCCCAAGGCGACGTGTCCACCCTGTCGCTGAGCAACGCCCGTGGCATTGACTTCGATGCCGCGACACCCGCAGCGGGTACACCCGCCACCCCCCAGTTTCACGGGCAGGGAGCACCCGAGATCAGCGGTTTTCTACGCGAACAACTGGTGGAGAAATGCGGTGGCGAGGGCAGCAACGACCCCCGCATGCGCTCCTTGTGTTTCTATCTTCAGGGCAGTTGAGCGCGAGACCGCTGAACCTGCATTCCGCTGTTGACCGTGCAGCCGTCTACCCACTCAAGGCCGCACCCGGCTCAACCCAAGGTCAAGACCCGGATACGCCGAAATCCGCCATCAGCCCGCTCAGCCTCTGCACCCTGCGTTCCACGGCCTGCTCCAGCACCCGCACGTTGCCGGCATGGGCCAGGGTGAACCTGCTTTTGGCTCGGGTGATGCCTGTGTAGATCAGTTCCCGCGTGAGAACCGGATTGAGGGTATCGGGCAGCACCAGGGCGACATGGATAAATTCCGAACCCTGAGATTTGTGGACTGTCAGTGCGTACACGGTTTCTACGGCCTGGAGCCGGCTGGGTAGCAGCCACTTGACGCCCCCATCCTCACGTGGGAAGGCGACGCGCAGGGCCACCTTCCCATCCGCGCCTGGCAGTTCGAGGGCGATGCCGATGTCACCATTCATCAGGCCCAGGCCGTAATCGTTGCGGGTCACCAGCACCGGCCGGCCGCAGTACCAGCCGTCCCATGCAGAAATCAATCCAGCCTCGTGCAGCCATCGGGCGATGCGCAGATTCAACTCCTCGACCCCCCAAGGCCCCAGGCGCAAGGCACACAGCACCTGGAAGTGGCCATGAGCCTCGAGCACCTTGAGAGCCCATAGATCGAAATCAGCCTGCCTGGCATCGCCGGAGGGTTTCCCTTTGCCCAGGATTTCCAGGTAATTTCGATAACCGGCGGCCCCGCCGCCACCCTCGATCACCAGTTTGCGGAAGGCGGGATCGTTTTCGTTCCTGAGGGAGACGACCGCCAGATCCCCGTAGCCGCAGCCCAGGACATCGCGGACCCGCCGTGGGAACCCGGCGTTGACCGCGCCGGCAAGCTGGCCGATGCCGCTCTCGGCACTGAACCGAAAGCTATGGCGCAGCATGGCCACGCCCTGGTCCAGAGGGGTACCGTCCGGGTCCACCAGGCCGGGCGCTATGACCTGGCCCGTGACGGAGTGCAGCCAGTCGCGGGTGGCTGGCGTGTAATGCCCATCCTGGGCCCGGGCGCAAAGCTCCCCGAGCACCGACCCCGCCTCCACCGAAGCGAGCTGGTCCTTGTCCCCCAAGAGGATCAGGCGTGCGGAAGCCGGCAGCGCGGCCAGCACTGCGGCCATCATTTCCAGGTCCACCATGGAGGCCTCATCCACCACCAGTACGTCCAGCGCCAGCGGGTTGCCGGCATGATATTTGAAATGACGGGTATCCGGACGGCTGCCGAGCAGACGGTGCAGGGTGGTCACCCCCACCGGGATGGAGCGCCGAAGGGACTCCCCGTTCGGCAGGCCCGCCAGGGGCAGCTTGTCCACGGCCCCCGCAATGGATTCGTTGAGGCGCGCCGCAGCCTTGCCCGTGGGTGCTGCCAGGCGGATGCGCAGGGGCCGGGCGTCAAGAGGTTTGTCCAAGGCCAGGCTCTGCAACAGGGCCAGCAGCCGGACCACCGTGGTGGTCTTGCCGGTGCCGGGGCCACCGGTGACGATGCTGAAGGCGCTGCGAGCCGCCAGGGCGCAGGCGAGTTTCTGCCAGTCCGGCCCAAGTCCGGGCAAGGATTCCGGGAACAAGGCATCCAGCGTGGTACGCAAGGCTTCGATCGGCAAATCCTGCTCCGCGCCGATTTCCAGGCGTCGCAGTATGCCCGCCCGCACGTCCTGTTCATATTGCCAATAACGGCGCAGATACAACCGGTCGCCGATCTTCACCAGGGGCGCATCCCCCTGACCGCTGTTCACCAGTTGCGGGTGCGCCAGGGCAGCCTGCCATTCCGCCAGGGCGATACCCGCCAGCACCCTGGCCGGCAGAGGCGGGAAGTGGCCTTGACCAGCATCGACCGCCCCCCCGGGCGGCAGACTGAGCACGAACACGGGATCGGCGAGGGTGGCAGCCAGTTCCAGGCAGGCATGGCCGCGCCCCAACTGGTGGCTGACCAGGGCCGCGGCGAGGAGCAGCAAGGGCGAGGCATCGGGTACTTCGCGGGCGAGGAAGCGGGCAAAGACCACATCGAGATCCCGCAGCCAGCCCATCTCCGCCCAGCGGGACAGCAAGGCCTGCATGCTGGCAGGGGAAGCAAGGTGCCCCGCCTCCGGGTTTGGCATCACGGCATTCATGCGCATTGTGTGGGTTGGGTGAACAGGGCATCCAGAGACTCGATGAGTTCCCGGGGCGGACGCAGGGCATGCACTCCCTGGCCAGGTGCGTGGCTACCGCGCAGGAAAAGGTAGAGCGCGCCGCCAATATGGCAATCGTAGTCATAAGCCGGCAAGCGCAACTTGAGCAGGCGGTGCAGGGCCAGCAGGTAGAGAACGTATTGCAGATCGTAGCGCTGCTTGAGGACAGTCTGTCCCATGACCTCCTTTGTATAGGCGTCATCATCCGGCCCCAGCCAGTTGGACTTGTAATCCACCACGAAATAGCGGCCTTCATGTTCCACCACCAGGTCAATAAAGCCCTTGAGCATGCCGTTCAGTTGTCCCGGTGCCAGCCTGGGACGCGATGCTCCACCCTGGGTATGGCGACAGACCAGTTCATCGATTTTCTCCACATTCACCTGGTGGACAGCCAGCCAAAATTCCATTTCAGCCACGTAGGTGGTCAATTCGCCCAGGGCAAACGACGTGACTCCATCCGGCAGCGGAATCGGCATACCAAGGAAATGCGTCAGCCAGGCGTTAAGCGGTTCTATCCAGGCTTCCCAGCCGCGCAGAGTGCAGCGGCGCGCCACGGCATCCCGCAGCAGATTCGTGGCGCCGCGCCCAAAGCCCTGTTCGGCGCACCATTGCAGCAGGGCATGCAGGAAACCACCCACTTCCGCCCCCCGAGGAAACGTGTGCAGGGGGCCGGTCGATGGAACGCCCGAAATTCGGCTGTCCGTGCCTGGGGCTGGGGCTGGCGTGGTGGCGACCACCTCCCGGAAGTCCTCTTCCTGCGGTGTGTCTGCGCTGAGGCTCTCGCCAGAGCCGTGCAGGGCCGAATAACTGGCGATCCACCAATTCTCCCGCACAGCCCGTTTGGGCAGCCTGGCTGCACCATCCCGTGCGATCTCGCCGGCGGCGGCAAAGAAGGTGTCCGACGAGGCTGGGTCGAGGATGACTTCCATTTCCTTACAGTCTGCGGCGAGTGCCTCTAGCGCGGCGGCCAAGGTCTCGGGCGACAAGGGTACTCCGCCTCCGAGCAGGTAACCCAGGGCGCTCCGTTCGACCTGTTTCAGGGGGGCCACACCGATCCAGGTGGCATATTTGGCGCGGGTCAGGGCCACGTACAACTTGCGCAAATCCTCGCCCAGACGCTCACGGTCTGCGTATGCCAGCACCGCCCCTTTCGCACTCAAGGCCACCTGCAAGCACCCCGCATCGTCATGCCATTTCAGCGGCAAATCCTTGTCCGTGCAGGCACGGAAAGCGCAGGCGAAGGGGAGAAACACCAAGGGGTATTCCAGGCCCTTGGATTTATGCACCGTGACGACCTGAACCAAGTCCGCGTCGCTTTCCAGACGGATCTGGCGCGCTTCGCCCTTGCCTTCCGCTGCTGACTGGCGTTGCTCCGCCAGGTAACGGATCAGGGCATGCTCCCCTTCCAGCAGGGTACTGGCCTGCTGCAAGAGTTCGGCCAGGTGCAGTACGTCCGTGAGGCTGCGCTCTCCCTCGCTGCCGGTTGAGCCCAGGAGCCGGGCCGGCACCTCGAAATCATTGAGCAGGCGGCGCAGCATGGGTAGCACGCCCTGGCGCTGCCAGCAGACGCGGTAATCCCGGAACTGCAAAACACGGGCTTCCCAAGCCAGCTCATCGTGGCTGAGGCGGTCCAGGGTTTCCCAACCCAGATTCAGGGTGGGGGTGGCCAGGGCGGCGCGCAGCCGGCGGCTGTCGTCCGGTTCCGCGCAGGCGGCCAGCCAGTACTGCATCTCCACGGCCTGGGGACGCTGGAATACGGACTGCTTCTCCGACAGGTAGACGCTACGCACACCCCGTGCCGCCAGGGCCGCACGGATGATGCCGGCTTCCTGGCCGGTATTGACCAGCACCGCCAGATCCGCCGGCCGCAGGAAGCGCGGCCCCCCCTCGGCGGCAAAGCCCGCCCGCCCCTGCTGGCCCAGGTTGAGCAGACGCACCATTTCGCTGGCACACACCTGCGCCATCTGCTCGCGATAGGCGTCACTGCCCAGGGACTTGCCCTTGTCGTCCACCGGCAGGCACCAGGCGGTGAGGGCCGGGCGGGCCTGGTTTTCCGCTTGCCATACTTCCTTGCGCCCCTGGGCGTTTGCCTCGACAAAAGGCACCGGATTCTTGTCGCTTGTCCGAAACAGGAAGGCGCCCTCCCCCTCCTCCCGCGTTTCCGCGAGGTGAAAGCAGCGGTTGGTGGCCGCCACCATGGCGTGGGTGGCGCGGTAATTGCGCTTCAGGGTGTAGTGTCGGCCTTCTGTGGCAAAGCGGGCCGCCAGGTAGGTGTAGATATCCGCACCACGAAAGGCGTAAATCGCCTGCTTGGGGTCGCCGATGAGGATCAGGGCCGTGTCGCGAACATTCTCTTCAACGCGATAGACCGTGTCGAATATCTTGTACTGGACCGCATCGGTGTCCTGAAATTCGTCGATCATGCCCGCCGGGAACTGGCCGCGTATGCGCTCCGCCAGACGCGGGCCATTGCGGCCACGCAGCGCCGCTTCGAGGCGCGTGAGCAGTTCATCGAAACCCATCTGGGCGCGCTTCGCCTGCTCATGGGCGAAACGCTCCGCCACCCAGCGCGCGCAGTGGCGCAGGATATCCTGGTAGGCGTCGGGCAGGCCAGCCAGGGCCGGCGCCAGGCGCTCCAGGGCTAGCAGGGCGGGATGTATGGGCTTAGGCACGCCCTCCTTCCAGATTTCAGCCAGACCCGCCGGGCACAGACGTGCCCAGGCAGAGTCCGAGAGTACCGGCGTATCACAATCAGGATCGGCGTACCAAGTCCTTAACGCGCCCAGCCAGGCATCGTAGTTGTTCTTCTTAAGTTTGCTTCCATTGAACTGCTTCTTTTCCCGCGCCCCGTCCAGCAGCGCCTGAAGCGCATCAACCCATTCTCCCCAGGGCGCTTTCAGCTCGGCCAGGACACGTGCCTTCTCCTCTTTGGCTGCCCGCATGGACTCCGCCGGCGGCGCTGCATCCCCCAGCAACTCCGTGTGCTTCAGCAGGCTTTTCAGGGCTTTCTGCAAGGCGTCCGGCGAGTCCCACCACTTCAGGATCTGGGCGGCCTCGGCCTCCGACAGGGGATACAGGTAGGAGCGCCAGTAGTCCCGCACCACCTCCGCCTGCAACTCGCTCTGGTCCGTCTCCAGGGTCTGGGTGAACAGGCTGTCGCTGTCGAAGGCATGCTCCTGCAGCATGCGGTTGCACCAGCCATGGATGGTGGACACGGCAGCCTCATCCATCCACTCGGCCGCCAGTTGCAGCTTGCGCGCGCAAGCGGGCCAGGTCTCCTCCGGGTAGTCGGCACGCAGGTCCTGGAGGAAATCATCGGCGGCGGCGCCGAGAAAGCAGCCGGCGGCCTGGGCCAGGCGCACGCGGATGCGATCACGCAACTCCTTGGTGGCGGCATCGGTGAAGGTGACGACGAGGATTTCCGGCGGAGTGAGCGCCCGAGCATAGCCATAGTCACCACCGTGACCCAGCACCAGACGCACATACAGGGCGGCGATGGTATAGGTCTTGCCGGTGCCGGCGCTGGCCTCGATGAGACGGCTGCCCCACAGCGGAAACCGCAGGGGCTCCAACTGGCAGGGGACGTTGACGGCGAGGGGAGCGTTCATGCAGTGACTCCTGCGTCTTTGTTACTGGGTTTCACATGCATGGCCGAGAAGAGCGGGCGCAGCAGGTCATCCGTCAAAGCGGCAAACTCCCCGCTATCCATCAGGGTGCCAAAATCCGGGTAGGCCCGTTGCAGGTAGGGGCTTTGCTCAAGCTCTCCCGGCTGATTGTATCCGTCGCCCAGGTAGGCGGTACGGGCGGCCCTGAGGGCAGAGTCGTTGCTGAGGGCAGAGTCGTTGCTGGGGGCAGAGTCGTTGCTGAGGGCAGAGTCGTTGCTGGGGGCTGAGTCGTTGCTGGGGGCAGAGTCGTTGCTGGGGGCTGAGTCGTTGCTGGCCTGCCCACCCTTGCTCAGCCAGGCGAATGCGGTTTTTGCAGCCAGAGGCAGGGGCCGGCATAGTCCATGCTGCCAGGCAGACAGGATTTGCGTCAGCAGACGACGCGCCTCATCCACAAGCAGTGGGTGCAGGGTCACGCTCCCCACCTTGCTGATGACCTCGGTGGTGAGCGGTCCACCGGCAAAATGGGCCGCCAGATGGAGCACCCAGTGCTTGATCAGGGTGTGCCCCTGATAGACGCCCTTCTTCACCACGTCGCTGCTCTCCAGCACCACCCGCCCGCGCGCCCCGGCAATGTTCAAGCGCACACCCCGCAACCAGTCAGCCAGTTCCAGTCCTGGTTCCTCACAACGAAAGCGGATTTCCGCTTCTCCTTCCACCAGCAAGGGCCAGTCCGCCAGTGCCTTCTCATAGCGTTCGAACAGGTCCGCCATCGGCGCCGCCAGAGCGACCTCCATGGCCAGCGCAAAGCCCTTCGCCGCCAGGTCACCACGGCGGTGCATGCGCGCCAACTGGGACTCCAGGGCCTCCTGCCGCGATTCGCCGCGCAGCAAGGCATCCGCCTGCACGGTGATCAATTCATTTTGCAGTCCCCACTTCTGCAGCCCGTCGAGGGCGAAGGGCTCCTGATCCGCGCTGGTCGGATCGTCCGCCTCGAAGTACACGCGCAGGCGCTGCTGGAAGAAGGCTTTCACCGGGTCGCGCAGAAAACCGGCCAGGTCACCCACACTCAGCGGCGCCTCCTGCGACAGCGCCGGCAAGGCCGCATCGCCCCCTGTCTGCATAGCCGCCGCCATGCGCCACTCCCTTGCATAGGTGAACCAGGAGGTAGCCGTACCCCCGGCGGGAAAGTAATCCCGGCTGAAGGCTTGCAGGCGATGCTCCACCGTCAGCGCCGCCAGCAGTTTCTCGGCCGATTGGGCGTCCTCGGACCCGCAGCCCGCCAGGCGCCAGCCGGCCCCCAGGTGGTCGCGCAACTGACCCACCAGGACCGAAGGCGGCCGCGGCGTATTGTCATTGACACTGCGCCCAACCCAGGAGACGCGCAGACACTCCCGCGCCGACAGCAGGGCTTCGAGAAACAGGTAACGGTCATCTTCACGCCTGGAGCGGTCCCCCGGTCGGTAGTCCCGACCCATGAGGTCGAAATCCATGGGTACTTTGGTGCGCGGGTAGTCGCCGTCATTCATGCCCAAGAGGCAGACCTGGCGGAAGGGA